>CAMJOE010000001.1:0-63557 GCA_946407485.1 uncultured Prevotellaceae bacterium
TGCTCGACCGCGTGCAGGCCAAGTACCCCGACCTCTACATGATGATGTGCTCGGGAGGCGGCGGACGTTCCGACGTGACGGGACTGCGCTACTTCACCGAGTTCTGGTGCAGCGACAACACAGACCCCATCGAGCGCCTCTTCATCCAATGGGGCTACTCGCAGTTCATGCCGGCAAAGGCCATGTGTGCCCACGTGACGGAGTGGAACAGGCGGGCGAGCATCAAGTTCCGCGTCGATGTCGCCTTCCAGGGAAAGCTGGGCTTCGACATCGGCTTGAAAGGCCTTTCCGACGACGACCGCCAGTACTGCCGCTCGGCAATCAAGGAGTACAAGCGCCTGAAGGAAGTCGTCTGGTCGCCCAACCTCTACCGCCTCGTCTCGCCCTACGAGGGACAGCATTGCGTCGTGCAGCGCGTGGATGACGCAAAGAGCAAGAGCATCGTCTTCGCATACGATATCCACCCGCGCTATGGCGAGAACATCCTGCCCACGCGACTGCAGGGACTCGACGCCGCTGCCAAGTACCGCGTCAAGGAGATTTGCCTGATGCCCGGCAAGCAAAGCTGGCTGCCCTGCAACGACAAGGTATATACGGGCGACTACCTGATGAAGGTCGGCATCAAGGTGACATCGACGAACGACCTCGTGAGCCATATCATAGAGATAATGAAAGAATGAGAAACTCCGCTTTCGGAAGTTAAAGAAGTTAATGAAGTTAAAGAAGTTAAAGGACGATACCATTTTAGTTCATAATTCATAGTTCATAGTCCATAGTTAATCGCGGCAGCAAATTCTTCATTCTTCATTCTTCACTCTTCATTCCTTTTCACGGATTTGGCTACAAAAGCTATTGTCCTTTCTCCGCGCATTAAAAGCGCGCCTTACTGCTAGAGCATGTGAGAACTTCCCCAAGCGAGCAAAGCTCGCTAACTTCTTTAACTTCTTTAACTTCCATCATAATATAACAAGCGAAACCTAAATAAGAAATACAAAATATTGAAGGAATGAAAAAACTCGCTCTTCTATCATGCTTCCTGCTCGGAGCGTTGGCAGGACTGTCGCAAAACCCTTACCTCCCTCTGTGGGAGCACTTGCCCGACGGTGAGCCTCGCGTTTTCGAAGACCCCGACAACCCAGGGAAACTGCGCGCCTACATCATCGGTTCGCACGACACACACTATTCCGAGTACTGCGGCAACGACATCCGCATGTGGTCGGCTCCGGTGGAGGACCTCACGCAATGGCGCGACGAGGGCCCCATCTTCTCGTGGTTCGTCGGTGGCCGTTGGGACACGATGTACGCACCCGACCTTGTCGAGGTGAAGGACAAGGCGACGGGCAAGAAGACCTATTGGCTCTACCCGCACAGCCGCGGCTGGGGGCGCGTGGCGATGGTCTGCAAGGGCGACCGCCCCAATGGTCCGTTCACGCCCGTCAACCTCACACCCGACGGCACGCGCTGCGTGGAAGGCTCGCTCATCGATTTCGACCCCTCGGTGTTCGTCGAGACTATTACGGACAAGAAAGACAAGGACTACGACAAGGGCTTTCGTGCTTACGTCTTCTACGGATTCCAACACTCCACGGCTTGCGAGCTCGACCAAAACACGATGTACAGCAAGCGGCCGGGCACGGAGCTGATTGACCCCTTCATCCCCGCCAGCAGTCACGACGGACGTCTTCTCGACAAGGAGGGCAGCCAATACAAGGCGCTCTACGAGGGACAGAATCCCCTCGACTTCAACTTCTTCGAGGCAAGCAGCATCCGTCAGGTGGGAAACAAATACGTAATGGTATTCTCGGGCTACAGCGGCAAGGAGTACGGCCTGGGCAACACGAACAGCGCGCTGCGCTATGCTTACGGCGACTCGCCCCTGGGCCCTTGGCGCTCCGGCGGCGTGCTGGTGGACAGCCGCGGCGTCGTGCTTAACGAGGACGGCTCCCGACTGACGACGACCAACTTCGCCCACAACACGCACGGCTCGCTGCAGGAAATCAACGGGCAGTGGTACGTCTTCTATCACCGTCCGCCTCGTGGCTTTGCCAATGCGCGTCAGGCAATGGTGGCGCCCGTCAAGATAGAGTGGGACAAGAAGCCTGTCAGCAAGGGCGGCCAGGTGCGCATTACCGGCTACGACCCCTTTGCCCCGCAGAACGCGTGGACAGCTAAGGCCGGCAACGGCGACGAATATACCGGCGCCGAGGTCACCAGCGAGGGCTTCCAGATATTTGGTCTGCCGCCCTATCAGTATTACAGTGCCGGCATCGCCTGCTACGTGTCGGGCCCCGGCAGCGGCGAGTGTATGCAGGACAACCACGACGTCTGGCGCAACACGATGGACCTCGCGGGCCTCAGAAACGGCACCATTGTGGGATTCAAGTACTTCGGCTTCGGAGGTCTGGCTCAAGCAGACAAAGGACTGCCTGCCTTCGAGGGCACGAAGCAGGGCAACAAGACGCAGTTCTGCCTCCATCTCACTCCGGGCGGCAAGGGCGCCTTCAAGGTGCATGTCATGCTCGACGGGCCATACGCCAACCCGACTTGGAAGGGCCGCGAGATTGCTGTGATAAACGTCCCGGCTGATGCGCCGCGCGAGCCTCGCGTCTGCAATATCCCGGCTGATGCCGTCGAGGGCCTCACGGGCAAGCATGCCATCTACCTCGTGGTCGAAGGACCTGAGGTGGAGGAGCCTCAGCAGCAGCGGCAGTTCGGGCGTCGGCAAGGGCCGCAGCGTCCACAGGGTCTCTTCGACCTCCACGGACTTGGCTTCAGCAAGGGCGGCTCGATTGAAGTGCCCCTCTGCCTGCAGAAAGGCATGACCGACGTGGCCATCACCGTCGATGGCAAGCAGCTCGTCGTGCCGAGCACACCCGTTTACAGCAGCAACGCCAACGGCTACATCGACGTCACCCACTACCAGGTGTATGGTCCGCTTCGCCAGGGCTCCGTGCTGAAAGCCAGTTCGCCCAACCCCGATGTGAAGTTCCAGATCAGCCCCATCGCCGACGGACGCGCCACCGTCCGCGCTACCTATCAGGGAAAAGAGAAGGTGTATCTCATCAACTGACGCAAAGGAGGGAAAAACGCCACGTGAGGGAACGGCCGACGCTTGCTGTGGGAACGGCGTTTCCTTGCTGTGGGAAAGGCCGACGCTTGCTGTAGCGTCTGGCGTTCCTTCGTGAGGGGTCTGAAACTCCTTCATCTTGCGTTCCCCGGCAGCACCTTTTGCGGGAGCTGCACCCCCGTATGCAAACAGGGAGCCACACATGATGCGGCTCCCTGTTTTTGCGTTTGGTACGGTTCGTCCGTCTCCTTAGTTCACCTCTATCAGCACCTCGGAGAGGGTGGGATGAATGTGGACGGTCTCGCGGAGCTGGCGCAGCGTGGCGCCGAGGGTGATGTAGGCCGTCACCTCCTGTACGATGTCGGCGGCATGTGCGCCGAATACGTGGGCGCTGAGCAACTTGCCTTCTTCGGGCTCGCAACAGAGCTTGACCATGCCTTCCGTCTCGTTCATCGCCAGCGCCTTGCCGTTGGCGCGGTAGAAGCTTTTGTGGCACTCGAAGGGCGTGCCTGCCTGCTTCAGCTGGTCCTCTGTGGGACCGGCGCAGGCGGCTTCGGGCTCGGTGAAGATGGCGGCGGGCATGAAGTCGAAGCGTATCTTGTCCTCGATGCCGAGGATGCGGTTCACGACGTGTATGCCCTGCATCTCCGCCGCATGCGCCAGCATCTGGCGTCCGTTGACGTCGCCGATGGCGTAGATGCCCTTCACCGTTGTCTCGAAGTTCTCGTCCACGACGATGCCCTTGCGCTCATCGTAATCGAAGCCCGCATTGGAGAAGTCGGGCGAGACGTTCGGTTTGCGGCCCGTTGCCATCAGCACGTAATCGGCCTCCACGCTCACCTCTTTGCCTTTCTGTTCGAACAGGACGGACAGTCCCTCTCCACCTTTCTCCTCCCCACTCTCCGCAGAGAGGGCGGGGGCGAGGCTCTTCACGCCTGCTCCCATGTAGAAGGTGATGCCGCGCTTCTCCAGGAGCTTGCGCAGGCGCTTTGCGATGTCGCCATCCACCATGGGAAGGCACTCCTTGAGGTACTCCACGACGGTCACCTCCGAGCCGAAACGTTGGAAGACGCTCGCAAACTCCATGCCGATGACGCCCGCACCTATGATGCAGAGCCGCCTGGGCAGTTTCTTCAGGCCGAGCAACTCGGTGGAGGACCCTACCTTTGGGCTGTCGGCACCCGGGATGGGCAAGAGCTTGGCGCTGCTGCCCGTAGCGACGATGATGTGCTCTGCCGTCACGCCGCTCACGGTATGTGCATCGATGAAGACGCCCTTCTCGCGAATCAGCGTGATATTGGGATGCGAGAGCAGCGTCTCGACGCCGCCGCGCAGCGCCTCCACGACTTGCGGCTGACGCTCCGTAGCTTCTGCAAACGTGGCTGAATGCACGTAGGTCTTCGTCGGGATGCAGCCAACGTTGAGGCACGTACCGCCCACGTGGACGTCCTCGAAGATAGTGACCTTCAGACCCTTCTTCGCCGCATAGACCGCAGCTTTGTAGCCGCCAGGCCCTGCTCCTATAATGATTAAATCTGCTTTGTTCATAGGAAATTGTTTTTGGAGTAAAGTAGTAAAGCAGTTAAGTAGTTAAGCCGAATGTCCTGGCCGAAAACCTCAAACAGCATAGGCATTGGCTTAACTACTCAGTACGAAAGTGCTATAACCTCCCTACTGCTCAACTGCTCTGTTTCGACTTCCAGTAAGTTGTGACGGGTTGCTTGGCAGCCAGCACGTCATCGACACGGCCGATGGGCGTGTTGTGCGGGGCCGTCTTCACCATTTCGGGATCGGTCTTGGCCTCCTCTGCAATCTTGTGCATCACGTCGATGAAGGCATCGATGGTCTCCTTGCTCTCGTTCTCGGTCGGCTCTATCATGAGGCTCTCATGGAAGAGCAGCGGGAAGTAGATGGTGGGAGCATGGTAGCCATAGTCGAGCAGACGCTTGGCCACGTCCATTGTCGTGACGCCCGTGCTCTTGTCTGCGAGGCCGTCGAAGACCACTTCGTGCTTGCACAGCCCCTTGATGGGCAAGAGGTAATCGCCCTTCAGGCGCTCCTTGATGTAATTGGCATTGAGGGTTGCCAGCTGGCCGACGTGCTTGATGTTCTCACTTCCGAGCGAGAGGATGTAAGCGTAAGCCTTCAGCATCACGCCGAAGTTGCCGAAGAAGTTGCCGACAGAGCCGAGCGAGGATTCGCTTTGTCCCCAATCGACGATAAAGCCTTCCCATTCGGTCGGGCCATCTTCGGGGAGGTCGTAGTTCACGACAACCTTCTTGACGCGAGGCGTGGGGAGGAACTTCTCCAAGCCTTTGCGTACGCCGACCGGACCGCTGCCGGGGCCGCCGCCGCCATGAGGCGTGGAGAACGTCTTGTGCAGGTTGATGTGCATCACATCAAAGCCCATGTCGCCGGGACGGCATTCGCCGAGCAACGCATTGAGGTTCGCGCCGTCGTAGTACATCAGGCCGCCGGCCTTGTGTACCATCTCGGTAATCTCCAGGACACGCGGCTCGAAGATGCCCAACGTGTTGGGGTTGGTCATCATCATGGCGGCGATGTTCGGGCCTTCTAGTTCGATTAGTCTCTTCAGGTCTTCCAGGTCGACTGTTCCATTGGCGTTGCTCTTCACCTCGACGACCTCCAGGCCGCAGACTGCCGCGGAGGCAGGGTTCGTGCCATGTGCCGAGTCGGGGATGAGCACCTTTGTGCGGACGTCATTCCTGCTTTCGTGATAGGCGCGGATAACCATCAGGCCGGTCAGCTCGCCGTGTGCGCCGGCACAGGGGTTCAGCGTGAACTCGCTCAGGCCTGCAAGCTCGGCAAGCGACACCTGCAGATTGTAATACACCTCCAACGCGCCCTGGCAGGTCACGGCGGGCTGCAGGGGATGCAGTCCTGCGAAAGCCTTCAGTCCGGCTATCTCTTCGTTGATAACGGGGTTATACTTCATCGTGCACGAGCCGAGCGGATAGAAGCCGTCGTTCACGCCGAAGTTGTTGTGGCTGAGATTCGTGTAGTGACGCACTACCGTCAGTTCGTCGCACTCGGGCAGGCGGGCAGCTTCCTTGCGGCGAAGCGTGGCGGGCAGCTCCGCCGTTGTATGCGTGCGGTCATAGTCCTGCGGGAGGGAGTAACCCTTACGTCCTTTCTTCGACAACTCGAAGATAAGGTTTCCATATAATGTCCTGTTCATGCCTTTGCCTCCTCTTCCTTAAATTGCTGAATAATCTCGACGAGTTCGTCAATCTCCTCTGTTGAGCGCTGCTCTGTGACAGCCAGCATGAGTGTCTTCTCGCCGACCTTCACGCCGGCGAGATAGCCGCTGGCGGTGCATTCGTCGAGGAGTGCGTCGAGGTCGCCCTCGTAATCCACGCAGAACTCATTGAAGAAAGGCTGTCCCGGGAAAGTATCCTTGAACTTGCCCGTCGCGATGAGTTTGTCGCGGAGACTGTGTGCGCCGGCATAGCTCATCTCTGCCACTTCGCGAAGTCCCTCCTTGCCCATGAGGCTGAGATATATCGTGACGTAGAGCGCCATGAGACTCTGGTTGGAACAGATGTTGGAGGTTGCCTTCTGGCGACGTATGTGCTGCTCGCGGGCCTGCAGCGTCAGGACGAACGCCCTCTGGCCGCGATTGTCGAGGGTTTGTCCCACGATGCGTCCCGGCAGCTTTCGCATCAGCTTCTCCGTGCAGGCCATGTAGCCCACGCCGGGGCCTCCGAAGGTCATGGGAATGCCGAGGCTCTGGCCTTCGCCTACAGCCACGTCGGCTCCCCACTCGGCTGGCGTCTTCAGGATTGCCAGGTCGCTGGGGTTCGCGTTTACTATGAAGATGCCTTTCTGCTCGTGAACGGCGTCGGAGATGCCTGTGTAGTCCTCGACGATGCCAAAGTAGTTGGGCTGCTGCACGATGAGTCCAGCCACGCCGCCCTCGGCGAGGGCTTTGTCGAGAGCCTTGCGGTCGAGCACGCCGCCCTCAGCAGGCACGAGCTTGATCGGGAAGCCGTGGAAGTGCGCGTAAGTCTCGACGACGCGGCGCACCTTCGGATCCACCGTCTCGCTCATCAGGACGCAGTTTGCCTTCTTGGCGTTGCCCCAAGCCATCATGGCAGCTTCCGCCGTGGCGGTTGCGCCGTCGTACATCGAGGCGTTGGCAATGTCCATGCCCGTCAGCTCTGCAATCATCGACTGATACTCGAAGATGTAGTGGAGCGTGCCCTGCGATATCTCGGCCTGGTAAGGCGTATAGGAGGTCAGATACTCCGAGCGCTGAATGAGGTTCTGTACTATGCTGGGGGCATAGTGGTCGTAACACCCTGCACCGGCAAAGCAGATGAGAGGCTGCGTGTTAGCAGGTGCGGTCAGTTGTTCGAAGAAAAGTCGCAGGTCGGTCTCCGAGAGGGCTTCGGGCAGTTCATACTCTCTCTTGAAGCGCGTTGCCTCAGGCACGTCGTCGAAGAAGTCGTGGACCGACTTCGCGCCAGCAGCCTTCAGCATCTCCTGCAAGTCTTCCTCGGTGTGGGGAAAATACTTGTACATGACGTGATAACTTATTCTATTATTCGTTATGACGTGATAGCGTAATGTCGTTATTTCGAGACATCAGATTGGATTACTCAGCGCAGAAGGCTTCGTAGGCAGCCTTGTCCATGAGGTCGTCGAGTTCCGAGGGGTCGGACAACTGCACCTTGATGATCCAGTTTGCGAATGCGTCTTCGTTCAGCAGCTCGGGCTTGTCCTCGAGTGCCTCGTTGACTTCGACGACAGTACCGCTGACGGGAGAAATCAAGTCGCTTGCCGCCTTGACGCTCTCCACGGCGCCGAACTCTTCGCCTGCTGTGACCTCGTCGTCCACTTCGGGCATGTCGACGTAAACCACGTTGCCGAGCTCGTGCTGGGCATAGTCAGAAATACCAATGTAACCGTATTCGCCTTCTACGCGAATGTACTCGTGTGACTCGCTGTAACGGAGTCCTTCTTCAAATTTAGCCATAGTTAAATAATTAGAAAATGTGATAATAAGAAAATAAGAAAAGGAAGGAGTTATTCATTGTTTAGGTTTTCTCTTGCCTTCTTTATTATCTTGATTAATGTACCAATAATTATATTTAAATCGTTCTTAAGTGAGTCGTGCTCTTTTTGACTGATAGTTTCTGATAAGAATAACAGATCTAACCAGTAGTCTGTCTCGCCTGCTTCTTTTAGCGCAATGTTCAGTTTCGTGACGAAATCAGGTTTGGTCTGGGCATATTTGCTTTCGGCGATGTTGGCTCCAATGCTTGTACCTGACTTGTAAACCTGAGTGGAGATTACATACTCCTGTCGCTCTTCGCGAAGAAACTTGTGCAACTTGATGATGCGCAAAGCAAAGTTCTTGCTGAGTTCTGCAAGCAGGTTGTTCTTTATCATCTCAGGAAGCGTATAATTAGAAGATATGAAGTGTAAAAATAAGAGGAGAAGGAAGGCGGTAAACCTTTCTTATTTTCTTATTTTCTACATTTCTTCATTTCTTATAATGTTTGTCGTAGAACTTTTTCTTTACTACTTTGCCTGGGAATGTCTTCTTGCGGATCTGGATGGAAAGCGGGGTGTCGAGCTTTGCGAACTCTGTCTTGACGAGGGCCATGCAGACGCTCTTGTCGACGCTGAGGCAGTGGTAGCCGGTGGTGACTTCGCCCACCTGCTCTCCCTCCATGTTGAGTACGGGATAGCCATGGCGGGGGATGGCCTTGTCAGCGAGTTCGATGCCTACGAGCTTCTGTGGGACGCCGTTGGCCTTCTGCTCTGCGAGGGCTTCCTTACCGATGAACTCGGGCTTGTCGAGCTTGCAGAACATCGAGAGTCCTGCCATGACGGGGGAGATGTCGGCGCTGAGCTCGTCGCCGTAGAGCGGCAGGCCGACCTCGAAGCGCAGCGTGTCGCGGCATCCGAGACCGCAGGGCTTGCAGCGTCCGCTCTGGATGAGCTTGTCCCAAGACTGCTGGATGAACGCGTGGGAACCGTAAATCTCGAAGCCGTCCTCGCCGGTGTAGCCGGTGCGGGAAACTATTATCCCCGACGGAGAACCGTCGGGCACGGTGGCTGGGGAGGCGTCGGGGGCGGCGAGGGCTTTTGCCGTGTAGAACTTCAGCTCCTGACAGGGGATGCCGAGCACCTCTTCGACGACGGCTTCGGCTTCGGGGCCTTGGACTGCGAGCTGCCCATAAAAGTCGCTCTGGTGGTCGAGGCAGATGTCGAAGCCTGCTGTGTGCTCCTTCATCCAAGCCACATCCTTGTCGATGTTTGCCGCGTTGATGACGAGGAAGAAATCGTTCTCGCCCATCTTGTAGACGAGCAGGTCGTCGACCGTTCCGCCGTTGGGATAGAGCATCATACCATAGTATATTTGTCCGACGGGCGCACCGCTGACGTCGTTCGTGAAGATGTGCTGGACGTAGCGTTCAGCGTCGGGACCAGTGATGCGCACTTCGCCCATGTGACTCACGTCGAAGACGCCGCAATGCTGACGTACGGCATTGTGCTCGTCTGTGATGTTCGTGTACTGGATGGGCATGATGAATCCGCCGAAGGGCGACATGAGTGCGCCGAGTGCCACGTGGCGGTCATAGAGACATGTCTGTTTCATTTACAATTTGACAATTTACGATTTACGATTTATGTACTATTTAGTAATTTAACTATTTACTTCGTGTCTCCCCTCTCCTCAGAGAGCGGTCGGGGCTGAGGCGTCTCGCTTCCCCCAGATGAACCTTGGGTCGAGGTATTCCTGTTCTATTGCCTCGATGTTCCTGACGTCTTCCTCGGTGAGCCGAAGCGTGTCGGAGCAGAGCTTTTCCACGGCGAAGCGCTTGAACTCGTCGATAGTGAGGTCGGTGTGCTCCTTGAGGAGCGTGATGCGCTGACGCACGCTCTCGACGCCGTGCTTGTCGAGCTTCTGTCTGGGCGGCGTGATGGCCTGGAGCATGTGTCGCATGTCGGTGTCGAAGAGCATAGTACCGTGGACGATGCTCCACCCGGGGAGGTGGTAGTAGGCATTGCCCGAGACCTTCCGTCCGCCGATGAGCACGTCGTTGTTCTGCGTGGAGGTGGCATCGAGCCCCAGTTCGCGGAGCATTCCGCAGACCATTTGCATGTAGGCGCGGAAGGTGGTCTGCACCTGGTCGGAGCGCGTGATGTAGCTCATCATGACGTTTGAGCGGTCGGCATATACGCAGCCGCCGCCGCTCTTCCGACGATAGAACTCGATGCCGTGCTCGCGGCAGTAGTCGAGGTTCACCTCGTTCTCGATGACCTGGTTTCTGCCGAAGATGACGGTCGGCTCCACTTGCCAGAGGAAGAGAAGACCAGCCCCCTTCCCCGACCCCTCCCCCGAGGAGGAGGGGAGTTCCGTGCCAAAGAGCCTCCCTCCTCGGGGAGAGGTATGGAGGGGGGCTGCCGCATACTCCTCCATCGCCAGATAGAAGCTGAGGCGTCGCGTTTCGTCTGAGGGCAGAGCCAAGTATGTCATGGGCGATGATACGGGTTCGTCGTGGAAACGTTGTTAGTCGCTTTGCGACTACAAAGATACGAAAAAATTAAGAATTAAGAAAGAAGAATGGTGATTTATTTCGTTCTTTTAGAAAAAATAACATAGTAGGCGGACGTCGGGCTGACACTCGGTCGCCCGGCATCACGGCAAAAGCGACTCAAGTCGTCGCCTTGGACGACTCGAATCGGTGCGTTTCGTCGGTCTATGCTACACGTGGGATGGATTGCTGCATGGCGATGCAGCAATTGCTTCGTCGCCATGCAGCAATTGCTTTGTCGCCATGCAGCAAACAAATCGATGAGTGGAAAAGGCTCGTAAGAGGTGTGGGGAAGAGCCTTGAAAGGTGCAGGGAAGGGCGTTCCCCTACTTCACCAGGACCTTGCGGCCGCCATGGATGTAGATGCCCTTTGCCTTGGGGCGGACGCTCAGACGGCGTCCGTCGAGCGTAAACCAGGCAGGCGCCGCCGTCCGGCTCTCGGCAAAGACGGGCTCGAGGGCTGTCGGGTCGGGACTCGCGTCGAGCCAGGCGAAGACCTCTCCGCAGGAGCCCGAGACGAGGTTAATAAAGAAGCGGGTGCCTACCTCCACATGGTCGAGGGGCGACAGGCTGTCGTCGATGCGGAAGTATTCGCCCTCGTCGTCGAGGTGAGCGTCGCGGAAGGACAGCCAGTTGCCGAAGGGCACCACCATGTCGCCCCTGGAGTGGACGAACTGGATGCGGTGCTGCGGCTTCCAGCCAAGGCAGAGACTGTTGTCTGCCAATGCGCGGTGGAGGTCGAGGAAGGCCTGGAGCTGGGGCGTCTCAGCTGTGTCGGAGGCAGGCCCGGCGTTTCCGAAGTTGGCGTTGTCCTTGATGTAGGCGTAGAACTCCGGTGTGAAGAGCTTGTCGAGCTTAGCCCAGACCGAGTTGCCCGACGGTGAATAGAAGAGCTCCGCCATCTGCTGGGGCGTGTAGTGGCGACCGTTGGCGTCGAGGCCGGCCTGCAGTTGCTGGTACCACCGACTGCTCATGTCGCCCGTCGTAAGTTCTTTCGAGGCAATCCAGTCCATGATACCCGTGTCGAGGAACTGCTGCGAGAGGTAGTCCTCGATTGCGTGGCCCTGCATGGCGGGATGCGTGTCGAGCATGCCTTTTATTATCATGGGCACCACGGCGGGCAGCGTCGCCATGCCCTGTCGGTGCTTGGTCGAGGCGTCGTAGCTCGTCCCGTCGTCGGTCAGGTAATAGCGGAGCGTCTCGATGAGGTCGTAAGGGCCGTCGCCGCAGATGCTTCCGCGGAAGCGAAGCTCGTCCGAGAGGCCGTTCTCCTCAATGTGTCGGTGGACCGCCAGCGCCACGGCGCCGCCCTGCGAGTAACCGAAGCTGAAGCTGCGCCAGTCGCTCCGGAAGGCCAGCGCCCGCTCGTCGTTGACGTGCTTCTGATAGAGCCCGAGGCCGTACTCCACGCCATCGACGACCTGCTGCGCCGTCAGACGCTCCGACAGGTAAGGGTGCGGACGGTCCTTGCTCACGCCATAGCCCTCGTAGTCGGGCGCGATGATGACGCAGCGCGAAATGAAGTTGTAGGCGGGGGTAAGGCCCAGCCCGTACTTTCCCTTAGCAAGCATGCCGAACAGCGTGCGTTCGGTCGTGTTCGAGCTCGACGTGGGGCACTCCCTGTCGGCAGCAATCGTGTAGTGGCTGAAGATGTGGAGCGACTCGATGCTGTCCGTCACGACAGGCTTCTTGGGCTGCCAGGCGACGAGCAGCGACGAGAGGACGACGTCCTCGCCATTGGCGCTGTGCGACGGGTAGTTGTATTTGTAGAACTTCGCATCCGAGGTCTGATGAATCAGCTCTAAGCTGTCCGACGGCTCTGCCACCTGTGCCGCTGCCCCGCTGAAGCAAAGCAGCAAGGCAATGATACCTGTAATCTTCCTCATACGATATGGAGGGATTTAGAGATGTGACGGGATTGTAACGCCGTCAGAACTCAATTGATGATGACTTTCTTTCCGTTGCTGATGTAGATGCCTTTGGCGCGAGGCTGTCTGCAAGGACGTCCCTGCAGGTCGTACATCGTGCCGTTCTCGCTCAGCTGACCCTCGGAAATCTCCCTGATGCCGGTACCCGCATTGAGCACCAACTCGAGTCCGCGCTTGGCGTCAATCTTGCCGTGGCCGAACTGTGCGGGCTTGGCTTCGGTAAACGCGTCGGTGCGGGCGGAGCGGCACACGATGTCCTTCACCTCGGCAGGTGTCAGCTTCGGGTTGGCCTCCAGCCACAGGGCGACGGTTCCGGCCACGGTGGGCGCTGCCATCGATGTGCCGCTTTCAGCGTTATAGGGGAAGCCCTGCCAAGTCATCTCGGGACGGTATGGCTTCGGATTGCCTTTATCGTCTTTTTCCACGTTGAAGTGGCTCACGGCTGCCACTATATTAATGCCTGGAGCACAGATGGTGGGCACATGTACGCCATTAAGGCCGGTGCCGTAGCTGCTCAGTGGGGCAATATCGTTAAGTGGTTCGTCAATTGAGGGCATAGGTTCATCGTAGAGTGAACGCACCATAGTGTTGGTGGTATAAGCGCCTACGGAAATGCAGGAGGGCGCTGTGGCCCAGTCGTTTTGCAACATGCCATCCATGCTGCTCAGGAAGCCTGCCCTGCCCTCAGACGTCAGCTCGGCATTGAAGATGTCGAGGCCCACGCCCTGCTTGCTGCCAATGGTCAGTTCGAGGAAGTAGTCTTCTTGCAGCATACCCATACCGCAAATTTTCATGCGCACCTGGTCGGGCTCACGCGACACGCCTAAACGCAAAATGCCACTGAAGCCTTCATCCAGTGCAGGCACTCCCTCGCTGATGATGTCGGGCAGGATGCCCGTCTCGGGATTGAGCATCGGCGATTGCCATAGCGTCTTCCATTTGTTGCCGCCTTCTTTTTTGACCAGCGACAGGCGCATACAGAGGTCGGCATCCTTTGGCACGAAGCCTTCGATGTTCTCAAATTGATCCTTCATGGCAATCATTGAACGCAGCGTATCCGTGTCGCTTTCGAAATCCTTATGAAGATACAGCCGCCTGTTGCCCTCGTTGCCGGCAGAGATGACCAAAGGCACGCCCTCCTGGCAGATGGCTTCGACAGCCTCCGCTATCTCGCCCTTTCCGTTGTGAGAACCGGTGTTCGTGCCAAGACTCATGCTCACTACCATTGGCTGCTCACGCTGTTTGGCATATTCTTTCAGGAACACGAGGTCGTAGAAAATACTCTTCGAAGAGATTATCCGGTCGATTGTCATGTTTTCATCACTTGCATCGGGAGAATAGATGGTGCACAACACGATGTCGGCATCTGGAGCCATGCCGCCGAATCCCTGGGGGCTGCGCGTTCCGGCAGCAATGGAAGCGGTGTGGCTGCCATGGTCGCCAGTGGGGAAGTCCGTCGTCAGGGCAGCGATCTGCTCGGGCGTGTCGAAGACGGAGCCGGGCAGTTCCATGCCGTCGGCCGTCACTTTCCTGCCGCTTTCATCGAAAGGCGAATAGACCGCCTTGATGCGGGAGCGTCCCTCGCTGTCCTTGAAGGCAGGATGCTGGTAATCAAAGCCGCCGTCGAGGAGAGCAACTGTGATGCCCTTTCCGCTGTAGGACTTGTCGCCCACCATGCCGCGGGTGCCGTCGATGTCCGACACTCCAATCTCGCCGCGCGATATGTCGGTCAGCTGCTTGGGAGCTGGGCCGCCCGTGCCGATACGCAGTACGCCCTGCATATCCTCCACTTGCTGCAAGACGTCGAGAGGAATGGCTGCTGCCACTTGCTGCCCCAGGCGTCCCTGCAGCTTAACGCCCATGGTGCGCAAGGCATCAAGCGTCTTGTCGGCGCGCGTCTCGTCGAGTTTGATGATGGCACTCAATGTGCCGGCAGATGCAGCAGCAGCGGCTCTTGTCCGCTTCGCAGCCTGATGCTTTTCCACCTGCATGCGGGCATCAAGCGTCAGTTTGTTGCTCGTCTGTGCCACCATAGACGTCGAAACGCAGAAGAGCAGAGCATTTAAGATCAGTCGTCTTTTCATAATAAATAGATAGTTATGTGATTGGCTTACTTATGAGATTCGAGGGCAGCGTCTTTAGCAAAACAGGCAGACAGCCTCTTTTTAGCTATCTGCCTGCTTGCGTACCCCGAGCCGGGGTCGAACCGGCACAGGTTTCCCTATCGGTGTTTGAGACCGACGCGTCTACCGATTCCGCCATCGGGGCTTAACCGGGTGCAAAGGTAAGAAAAAAAGTTCATAGTTCATAGTTCATAGTTCATATTTTTTTGTTTTAGTGTTCTTTTTGTGCTTTTTCACTTAATCTTTAATCTTTATTCTCTAATCTTTTTATAACTTTGTACGTGCAAAACCATGAATTATGAAGCTTCTCCTTTCGCTGCTCGGCACGTTGCCGCTCTCCGCTCTCGCCAAGACGTCTTTCCATAATATAATATATATAATGTGTGACGACATGGGCTACGGCGACTTGGGCTGCTACGGGCAGAGGCTCATCGCCACTCCCAACATCGACCGCATGGCGGCGGAAGGGATGAGGTTCACCGATGCCTATGCCGGCTGCCCTGTGAGCGCGCCCAGCCGATGCTCGTTCATGACGGGGCAGCACACGGGGCACGCGAAGATACGAGGCAACCGCGAGTACTGGGGACGCGCTGTGCTCAGGCAAAACATGTTCGGGGAGAATGCCGACTATTACGTCATCGGGCAGGAACCCTACGACATGACGCAGCCCATCATACCCGAACTCTTCAAGGCGAAAGGCTATCGCACGGGCATGTTCGGCAAGTGGGCTGGAGGCTACTGGAACTTCGACTACCCCGACACCTACGCCCGTCTGCCCGACGGCAACACGGACACAAGCCGGAGCCGAGAGAGCTCGTCGTGCTCCCTGCCCAATCTCAGAGGCATCGACTGCTTTTATGGTCCCGTCTGCCAATTCCAGGCGCACAGCTATTTCCCCAATTTCCTGAACCGATACGACCCGGAGGGACGCGGCGACACGCACCTCGTGGCAGAGGTCTTGAAGCAAAACATCAAGTGCAAGACCCTCTCTAACTCCCCCTTAAAGGGGGAGGACTGGGGAGGGGCTTCCTATGCAGACCGCCCTCAATACTCAGCCGACCTCATCCATCAATACGCCCTCGAGTGGCTCGACCGACAGACGAAGGACGAACCTTTCCTCGGTATCTTCACCTACACCTTGCCGCATGCCGAGCTCTGGCAACCAAGCGACTCTATCGTCGAACGCTATCACGGCGTCTTTCCTGCCGAGGAGGAACGCTCCTATCGCACTGATGCAGGCAGCTGGTACTACGGCGGCAACGACAAGCACGCGCAGTTTGCGGCGATGATAACACGCCTCGATGCCTACGTCGGCGAGATACTCGCAAAGCTCCGCGACAAGGGGCTTGCCGACAACACACTCGTCATCTTCACCAGCGACAACGGTCCGCACGAGGAGGGTGGCGCCGACCCGGGCTTCTTCGGACGCGACGGCAAGCTGCGCGGCATCAAGCGAAGCACCTACGAGGGCGGCATCCGCATCCCCTTCATCTGCTGGGGCGCAGGCATACCACGTGGCACCGTCAGCAATCACCAACTTGCCTTCTACGACCTCATGCCGACCTTCATGGAGTACAGTGGCGTCTTCTCGAAGAAGGAAATACGGGAGCACAGCCAGCAGACCCTCTCTGACTCCCCCTTAAAGGGGGAGAACCAAAGGTCAGCGACCGAAGGGAAAGCTAACTCCCTCCCTTTAAGGGAGGGCTGGGGAGGGTCTTTTGACGGCATCTCCTTCTGTCCCACCCTGCTCGGCAAGCCCCAAAAGCAACGCCGGCACGACTTCCTCTATTGGGAGATGAGCGACGGCCCGACGCAGGTCATCGGCGTCCGGCAGGGCGACTGGAAGCTCGTCGTCAGCCAGGGAACGCCTTTCCTCTACAACCTCTCGACAGACATCCACGAGGACCACGACCTCAAAGACCGCTTCCCAGACAAGCTCGCCGAGCTCATCGGCATTGTCCACCGCGAACACATCGACAGCCCGCTCTTCCCCATTAACCTTCCATAAAGACCATAAACAAGAGGATGTGCCAGTTCTGACACATCCTCTTGTCGTTTTCTTACGCTTTGAAGCGTTGGCTCCTAAGGCTATTCCTGGTCGGCCATGAGGTTGAGGACGTAGGTGTAATCGGCCACATCGACCTCGCCATCCTTATTGACGTCGCCCGAGACGGAGTAGCTATCGTCGGCCATAAGGTTGAGAATGTACGTTGCGTCGGCCACATCGACTGCACCGTCGCCGTTGGCATCGCCGGGCATTCCGAAGCCGCAGAGCAGGGCATAGTCGTCGCGCTCAACCTGCCACTGGAGCAGAGGCCAGCCGTTACCGATGACACCATTCTCGTGCCAACCTTGCCATTTGCTTGCGATATCGCATATCTCCTCCTGGTTCGTGCCGTCGTAGAAGAGAACATCTATCAGCGAGGGATGAGGTCCGGTGATGGAGGTCGGCCAATCGGCAAGAACATCAGCCTGGCTACCATTGGCTTTGCCTGCGGAGTAGCTCCTTTGCATGGTGAAATCAGCATTGACATAACCTATCATGTCCATTCCTGAATTGCCAAGTACTGCAGCATTGGTGTAGCAGTTTTGGATGTCGGCATACGACATAACCGAACCGATGAAACCTGCAGCAAAGCCCCATTCGGACTTAACCGTTCCGTTGACATATACACCATTGATTGTAGTGGTGGGGGCATCCTCTGCCTCATATCCTGCGCGACCTGCCAAGATGCCTACGCTCTGTGCATTGCCGCCATCGACGGTTGCATTGTAGAAGCCAAGGTTCTTGACTGTGCCCACAAGAGCGCCGAAGAAGCCTGCCTCAAACTCATTGTCCTTGTTGGCGGCAATGGTCAGGTTCTTGATGATGTGACCTGCGCCGTCGAGGTCGATGGCCTTGCCGTAGCCCTCTTCGTAGCTGTTAGCATAGAACGTGCTGTTCATGGGCCACCAGCCTTCGCCCTGCATGTCGATGTCGGCAGTCAGCTTGGCGTAAGTCGTCTTGCCGTCAGCCATGCGGTCGCGCAGGCTCTGCAGGTCAAACTTGTTGGCAATCTGGAAGGGATTGCTCTCGGTACCGTTGCCCTTCGTGTCGAGCAGCGTAGCCTTCATGCTGGCCTTGTCCATGTCGAACTCGATGAGATACTTGCCGGCAGGCGAGATGCGCCAAGTGCGGTCGAGGCCACGCACGAGGTCGGTCACCTCCTGTCCGCTCTGGAGCTCGAGGTATTGCTCTTCGCTGCCATAGCGCGCCTCGGTCCAACTGCCGCGAGTCGTCTGGCTATAGTTCACCATCTCCTCAGTGCTGCGACATGTCATGATGCCGAACGAGCAGAAGGGATTGCTGTTGTCGTTCACGAGGTCCACAACGCCGACGTACTTGCCGCTGCCAACATGCTGCAGGGGTACTTGCTCGTCGTTCTTCCAACGCATCAGGCTGCCCTGGCGATTGTTAAGCGTACCCGTCACAAACACCGCGTTGTCCCAATTGTACTCGTCCTGTAGAGCGAAGTCAACAGTCATCTTGTCGAGGTCGAGCACAACGTTATAGGTACCGTTAAGCGCCTGGAAGTCGCTGCCACCCTCCTGCACGTCGAAGCGATGGCGTCCGGGCGTGATGAAGCTGCGCGTGCCGTCGGTGCTCTTGTAGATAGTGTTGATGCGACGGAAGTAGAGGCCTGCACGCTGGTAACCGCCGATGCGACGGCTGCGGTCCTGAAGAGTCACGGTACCTACGAACTGGCCCTGTGCGTTCATTTTCAACGGATAGAGCGGGCACATCTGAGCGTAAGGCCATTCGCTGTTCTCGCTGTTCTCGTCGTAAAGGTCGCCCTGAACATAGACTACGCCACCGATGGCAGGATTCGTCATCAGCTCGGCGATTTTCTGTTCGGCTTCTTCGTCGGTCAGTGTGCCATTGATGACGATTCCCTCGAGTTCGTTATAGACTTCTATCATCTGGTCTTGCTGATTGCCAGGTTCGAGGCCGTCGGCCATGTCCGAAGCAAACAGCGCAATCTCGAACAAGCGCTTATAGACGTCCACGCTGGCAGGAACGGCTGCAAACTCGGCATTCATCTCCTCGATGAGCTTCAGCTGCTGCTCTGTGTCGGCAGTCCTGGCTTGAGCTATCTTGCTGCGGATGGCATCGATATGCGACTGGCTGAGATAGTATTCCTGATCGTAGCGCTGCTGGTCGATAAGCTCTACGCGCTCGCTATACTGGTCGAGGATGGCATTGATGGCATTGCTGCTCTCGCCCAAGTAAGTGAGGCGGAAGTTGCCCCAGATGGTCAGGTTCTTGTTGCGCCAAGGGGTCTCGCCGTTGCGGATGCCGATAGTGAGCTTGCCACCCTTCACGATGCCGTAGGCCGTCTGTTCGTAGCGCTTACCGTTGAACGCGAAGCTGGCCGTGTATATGTTGTCGGGCACGAAGTATCCGTCACCCTCCTCTGTGTCGATGTCCACGCTGCCTGTCTGCTCACCGTTGTGCGGAGCGGTCTCGTCATCAGTGGCATCGTAGCGGCAGTTGACGCCGTTCTCTGCATCTGCATAGCTGACCTTGTCGGCATAGACACTCAGCACGGGCGTCTGGAAGTCGTTAACGAAGAGCTGAGCGGGGATGACGTCCGTGCCGTCGATAAGGCCTTCGTGACCTTGCCCCGGACGATGGAAAGCCTGAGCGGTGAGGGCGTAGATGCCGTCACTGAGACCTGTTATCTCCTGGCTGACCTCGAACGCCATATTATAGGCGGCAGCCACGGGGAAGACGTCAGTGAAGCCTCCGTTGTGCACCATGTTGTAGCCGCTCTCAGTGCGACCCTCGGTGACGGTCCAGCCATTCCAAGCCACAGCATTGTCGAACTTGGGATTGACGATAAGAGAGGTCAAGTCGGAGCCCTCGGCAGCGCTGTTCAGGATTGCCGTCTGGAGAAGCTGCTGCGCAAAGGTAGTCTCAGCTGCGAGTTGCTCAGCATCGAGCAGACGCGTATTCATTATATATAAATATGTACCGTTGGGGAAGTCGGCGGATGGCGCAACTTCTTCTGTCAGGTAAGTCTCGAGTTTGTCGGCGTCATCGCCTTGGAGGTCGTCGCGGCTCTCCCATTCGCTGATGATGGCTCCTACGGCAGCAGCATAGCTCTCGTAAGCAGCCACGCTGAGCTTGATTTGGTCGGGCAGACGGCTTGCCTGGTCGGCAGCGTCGAGGATGGCACTGGTCTCGGTGAGGCTCTCGGCGCCTTCCACGATGTTGCTGTAAGCCTCCTTGAGCGACTCCTGTCCCATGACTTCTTCGAGGTCTTGGGCATCGTCGGCAATCTGCTGAGCGATGAGGGCGTAGGCTGCGGCATCGTTGCCGACGTACTCAATGCGGACGCGGTCGATGACGCTCCAGGCGTTGGCGGTATTGATCTGATTGCTCAGGCCAATACGTAGCGTGCCATCGGTAACGGCAAGGTAGAGCGGCTTGTTCCAGTAGTGGCCCTTCGCCATATAGACAGCGGCAGCGGCGGTGTTCGAGGGAACGAACTGGCCGTTTGACAACTGCACTTCGCCCGCGCCGTCGTTCATCTTGGCATCCTTGCCGTCGGCGGTGATGTCAACAAGGCGGCGAGCCTGACGCTTGCCGGCACTCTCGGCATAGTAGTAGGTGTTGCGCATCATGTCCTCCACAAAGTTGTCGTACGCCTCGCTGTCAAGAGCGGCAGCACGGCTGAAGCCCTGCAGGCGCAGCTTATAGACGCCGTTCTCGAGGTCGACGATATCCTGATGCGTGTCGAACGTCTTGCCTGCCTGCTCGGCTACACCATTGCTGACAGCGAACTCATTACCCGTCCAGAAATTGCTGTCGTTGGTAAAGTTGGCGTTTTTGATGATGGCAAGGAAGCCCGTGTAGTTGGGGTCCTCCTGTCCGCAGACGGAGCAGAAGCCGTCTTCAAACTTATGAGCGGGGATGACGACTTCGTCGTTGTTGGAATACGTCATGCCGGACGGATCCACTGTGCCGTCGCAGAGCATCTTTCCCTTTGGGAAGACCTGTGCGTGACCATTGGAGAAAGGCAGAGGCTGGTCGTCGACCGCAGCGCCGTTGTCGAGGTTCTGGTACCATGCAATAGTGCTCTGGTCGCCGTTCAGCTTATAGCAGAGCGAGCCGTCCATAATCTCGTCGTAGCTGATAAGAGCCACCTGCTGCTCTACCTCGCTTGTGCAGTAGTTGTTTGAGAGGTGGCCGTCGGTGACGCGTGCAAAGTAGAGGCCCTTGCCCTCACTGTAGCCCGTCACCTCGCTGCAGCTCCAGCAGTTGTTGATGGTAGCCTTGCCGCCGCTTCCGCCCCATCCGACGAGGGCTCCTGAATCGTTGCCGCCTTCGATGGCACCGGTGCTGAAGCAGTTCTCGATGAGGAGGGTCGTCTGGCTGCCCGTGTTGCCGCCGAAGATGCCTGCTGCCTGTACGCCGGTGGCATAGACATTGCCCATGTTGCCAAGGTTGCGGAGCGTGACGTTGCCTGCCATCTGGTTGGTGCCGCCCACGAGGGCTACGCATTCGCCATAAGCATTGATGGAGCAGGTCTCATCAAGCAAGAGGTTCTCGATGAGCGCGCCGTTGCCGCAGCGGCCGATGAAGCCGACGTAGTTAGCATCGGCATTGATGTGCAGCTCGCTGATACGGTGCTGTTGTCCGTCGAAGTGGCCGCGATAGGGGTTCGTGCCGTTGCCGATTGGTTCGAACAGATCGCTGTAGTCCATCATGTTGATGTCGTCGGTGAGACGTGCGTTCCAACCTGAGTTGCCGAACTCGTTGACCATGCGAGAGAACCAGTAGAGCTGGCTTGCATTGCTTATCATGCGGAAATCGTCAACAAGGGGAGCATAGTCGGGGTTGCCGCTGCCGCAATTGATGCAGAAGCCGTCCTCGTATTCGTGAGGCGGAATGGTGCCGCTCGGCGAGTTGCTGTAGCCATTGACATCAATAGGCGTGCCGTCGCAGTTGAGCTGACCGCCGGCATAAACCTGGCCGCCATCTATATAATAAGGTACAGGATAAGCGTCCGTGCCGAGACGTTGGCTCCATGTGAGCGTGCTTTGGTCGCCGTTGAGCGTAAAGCAGAGCTCGCCGCTCGAAAGCGGTTCGTCGGTCAGCCAGTCGCCATCGGTGCCCTGATGTCCTGCGCCCTGGTCGTCGAAGTCGGTAAAGTCGAAGCAGTTGGTCACCGCCATCGTGCCCGGTTCGTAGCGAATGAGCTGGCAATAGTAATCAAATTTGTTGCCAGCCATGTCAGCACCCGTGATGGTTCCCAAGTTGACGCAATTCGTAATGGAGCTGCCACCTTTGTTGATCCATGCACAAAAAGCAGTGGCAGGCGCACCAGTAATCGCGCCTGTGTTGAGGCAGTTCTTCAGTTGGATAGTGGGATAGCCGCTCTGGCCTACGCCGAGGATGCCAGATGCCGAACCGCTGGTGGCCGTGATGGTTGCCTCGTTCACGCAGTTCTCTATGATGAGAGGCGTTTCGGTATCAACTTGCGCTGCGCCTGTGATGCCGCCGATGCCGGAGGGGCCTGTCACGGAGCAACTGCTGTCGATGATAAGGTTGCGAATGACGGTGCCGCCGCGAATGACGCCGAAAAAGCCTTGGAAGTTGCTCGTGCCGTCAATGACCATGCCTTTGATGCGGTGGCCCTGTCCGTCGAACGTGCCGTTGTACTTGTAGGTTGTGTTGAGGCCGATGGGCGTGTGTGCATTTACTGTGCCCTGATAGTCGATGTCGGCAGTCAGCATACCTTTGATGGTAACCTGATGAGCGTCATTGACCATCGCAGCGAACCACTCGACGTCGGCCACGCTGCCCAGTTCGAGGAAGCCGTCGGCGTTTGGCGTGATGTGGTCTTGCATGAGCGTTCCGCAGACGGAGCACCAGCCATCGACGTCGTTGTGCTTAGGAGCCGGCGAGCTGTTTGTGTTGCTGTAGGTGACGTCACCTATGGCAACGCCAGCGCAATTCACTTCGCCCACGGCATAGACCTGTTTGTGCGTGTCGAAGGGCACGGGGAAAGCGTCGGTGCCTAATGTCTGATACCAGTTGATGCTGGTCTGGTCGCCGTTTGCCTTGAAGCAGAGCTCGCCGCTTGCCACCATGTCGTAGGTGACGTAGGTGCAGCCGCCGGGCGCTGTCGCTGCATCCGCATCCTGCTGCAAGCAGTAGCAATTGGTGAAGGAAGCACGGTCGGCCGGGTTGCCCCAAGCAAACGTGTTCATGGTCTCAACCTCTGCAATGGAGATGCAGTTGGTGTAGGAGATGGACTTGCCGCCCGTCACCCATCCCACGAAACCGTGATTGTAGCCCTGATTGCCCTGCACCTTGATGGCAGAGATACAGTTGCGGAAGGTGGCGTTGCGCGAAGCGTAGCCGATAAAGCCCGCGTTGGAGGCATTGGCGTCATAGTCCACGTCGATGTTGACAATGCTTACCACGTTCTCGAACGTCGCGTTGTCGCTCCAGTTCCAAGCGGCAAGTGCGGCGCAGTTCTTGAATGAGGCGCGGATGCTGCCGCCCACGACGAGGTTCTTCACAGTGCCGGCGAAGTTGTAGAACATGCCGGTCTGCTTGCCCTGGAAGTCGTAGTTGAGGGTGACGGTATGCCCTGCGCCGTCGAAGGTGCCGCTATAGGAAGCGGCGTTCGTGCAGAGCATGAAGTCGAGCCCTTCGATGTCGCCGGTGAGTACCACGTCAGAGCTCTCGTAGCCCGACATTTCGGACCAGGCTTGCAAATCGCTTTTGCTGCCGATGAGATACGCACCGCTCTCGTTCTGCTGCAGGTCGGCCCATGCAGTTTGCCCGGCAAGCATCATGATGCCTGACAGGAGGAGGAAGTAAAGTTTACGTTTCATGTTGGTTTTTGGTTAGTGAAATAAAATATATGATATCTGAATGATCGGAGGGTTCTGAGTAATCGGAGGACTCGGAGGGTTCTGAGTAATCGGAGGATTCTGAATGTTCTGAATATTCTGATTTGGCGGAGGGGCTACTTGACCACGACCTTCCGCCCGTTCCTTATATATATGCCCTTTGGCAACTGTCCGTTTGGCCTGCCCGCTTTGACCGCCTGGCCGCTGAGGTTGTATGTCGTGCCCCGAGCCGGATAATGCCTGTAGAACCTGTCGTCCTCGTGGACGAGGGCGATGCCGTCGGGGTTGGCATCCATGAGGCGCTCTATACGGAAGTAATCGACGCGGAACTTGCCGGTGCGGTTTTGTCCTGTGACCTGTGTGCCGTCGCCTTTAATGGAGCCGGAACGGATGCCGAGGGTGAGGTCCTCGCCTTCTGCCACGGTGACTTTCACACTGAGTTCCTGCATGGATTTCCCATCGACGGCCTCGCTGATGTATGAGGCGAAGGAGTTGGTTTCGCCCGGTGTGAGGTTCTGCTCGTAGGCGTGGGACGAGCCGTAGTATTGCACGGCATTATTGGCGAAGAGGCGTCCCATGCCTTCCAGCCCCGTTTCGCTCCAGAAGAGGCAGCTGATGCGATAGACGCCGGCCTGCAGTTTGGCGGCGGGTATCGTCTGATAGAGACAGAAGTCGTTGGGCATGGGCCGGTAGCCGGCTGGCGTGAAGGCGCAGTAGTTCTGCCCATGCATGCCTTCGCCCCTGCCGTAGAGTCCGGAATTGGTCATGGTGTAGGTGCCGGTGTAAGACACGTTCCAGCCGTACGGGACGCCTTTCACGGTGGCACCATTCGCGAGCTCTGTCTCCGTCTTATACTCGAAGTCGCTGTTCACGATGAGTGCCCGGGTCAGAGAGTCCGGGTCGCCCTGCGGAAGGTCGCCTATGCGGCGGACGGTGAAATGGTCCACCTTGAACCATCCCGTCTCGTCGGTCTGCCTGCCGTCATTGCTGATGCAGCTTGTCTTGATGCCTACCGTGAGGTCTTCCCCCTCGTGAACCTGCAGCACGACGCGCATGGGATGCATGATGGTATGTGTCTCGTAGCCTGCCTTGTGCCCTGCGAAGGAGCTCACCTCGTCGGCCTTGAGGATTTGGTCGTAGTCGCTCTTGTGGGCGTAATACTGCACGTGGTCGTTGGCAAAGAGTCGGCAGGGGCCGCGCTTGCCGGACTGGTTGAAGAGCCAGCACCCGACCTCATAGACGCCCGGCTGGAGCTTGTCGGCGGGGATGGTCTGATAGAGGCGGAAGTTTTCGGGCATAGGCTTTGCCTTGAACCAGCAGATGGAGCCTCCCTCGCAGTAGTTGATGGAGCCGTCGCTGTTGCTGATGCCATAGGAATTGCCTGACATCGTGCCCTCCAACGTCCAGCCGTAGGGCACGCCTCGCTGTATGCCGCCGGTGGGGTTGGTGCGCACGGAGCCTCCGCTCTTGTAAAGCTCGAAGTCGGGATTGACGAGGAGCTGGTTGGTGAGTGTCAAGTCCTCGGCATCCGTGCGGCGATAGACGATCTGGCTGATGACGAGGGCGGGGTTCAGGGCATAGAAGCGGAAGGCCACGTCCTTTGCCGACGTCGCGGTGTAGGAGAAGCGGGCCTCGGCATAGCCATGCATCACGTTGTCGCTCCAGACGTTTGTCTCGGCGTTGCACTTGATGCTTTGCGAGGTGACGCTGCCGGCGCCGATGCCCATGCCGACGCAGAGGTCGTGGGCGGTCGTGATGGGGAAGGTGGGCAGGCAACGCACGATAATCTGGTACTTGCCCTTTTCGAGGGGCAGGCTGTACTCTACGTAGGGCGCCTTGCTACGGGCATTGGTTGCCGTATAGGTGGTGTAGTCGATGGGCCAGACGGTAATGCTCTGGCCTCCCACGCCGAGATTCTCGAGCGTCTGCCAGGTGCCGCGGCTGCCGGTGTAGCTGGTGCCGGGGACGTAGACGTAGCCTTCGTCGAAGACTTCCCCCTTGGCATCGTTGACCTCGCTTGCCGTAGCGGCGTACGGCATACCGAATTGCGGGCCCGTGGCGCTGGCATTGGGCGACTTGTTCATCATGCCGTTCCACTTGCCGCCTGCTGTCTGGTTGTTGAAGATGTCCGTGAGATAGACGACGTCGCTGTAGCCGGAGCGTGCCAGGGCTGCGTAGTGCATGGCACGGGCATGGTCGCCCAGCCCCGCGTACCAATAGCTGAGCTTGGCGCCGTAGGCCTTCAGGTTCTGCCCTGCCGCGGCAAGGATGGGGTATGCGAAAAGCTCGAAGTAGGCATCCTGAAGCCTTTGCGGGATGCTTTCCTGCAACGAGCGGACGCGGGCGGCAAGCGTCTGGTAGTCCTTGATGCGCTGTTGCATCTCGGGTATCGTCAGCGAGACGTGATAGACGCATTCGGGCTTGCTGGCCGACGCAAGGCGATAGTGCTCGAGTCGCATCTCGCCCATTTCATCGGCAAACTCCTCGCCGAAGGTCTTGGCCGACCACCAACGGCTGAACTCGTGAGCACGCTCGGGGGTCCACTTGCTGACGTCCCAGGCCAGCTCCATGCAGAACTCGAACTCTGCCTCTGCCGGCTTGATGTCGCCGACGTTTATCATCCAGAATCGCGTCATGCCGTTTTCGTAGGCTTTCGACAACTCGTAGCTGATGAGCGAGGGTGAGATGGTGCTGAGCCAGATGTAGGAGCAGGGGTTGCCGAGGTAGGAGAGGTGGTAGTAGATGCCATGCCCGCCGCTTCGCTTGCGCTCCTTCGCGGTGGGGAGTTGGCGGATGTAGGCGTAGTTGTCGTCCACCCAGCACATCGTCACGTCGTCGGGTATCTGGAGGCCTGCGTTGTAGAGCGTGAGTGCCTCCTTATAGGGGATGTATATCTGCGGCACCTTTGTGGGGTCGCCGCCCAGGGAGTCGGTGATGATTTCGCGTTGGGCTGCGATGATATCGGCGAGGCCCTTCAGCTGGGCTGCCTGTCCGTCGTACCCCAAAAGGGCAACGTCCTGCAGTCCCCTCATGCCGATGTCGTAGATACCTTCGTAGTCGCGCGCCTCGCCGGCACGTTTTGCCCAGTAGTCGTAGCAGCCCTGCGGGTTGGTGGCAAAGGTGAAGTTGTTGCTGTTGTTGCCGCTCTTGAAGCGCGGCCACTCCCAGAGGTTGTCGCGCAGCATGCTGTCGCCGCTGCTCATGACGATAGCCCAGGCCTTTGCCAACCGCTTGTTCTCCTCCATCGACCAGAAGGCGCGCGAACTGCCGTGCTTAGCCGGCCAGAGGCAGTTGGCGCGGAGGCGGAGCAGGAGTTCCATCACCTTCTCGTAGGTGTTAGGTCCTATATTATTATATGTAGCGTCGATGGTCCGCTTGGCCCATGGGAGGAGCGCCCAGTCTTCGTCGTTGATGAAGAGTCCGCGGTATCGGACGGAGGGTTTCTCCACGTCGGTGCGGTCGCCCTGAACATAGATGCAGGCCATCGGGGCGGGTTCGACGTCGGCCCACCAGACGTAGGGCGAGACGCCGATTCTGCGGCTGATCTCGAAGAGGCCGTAAGCCGTGCCGCGCGGCGTGCCGCCCAGGACGACGAGGGCTTGGCCGACGCCCTCCATCGGCTCCTGTACGAGCTGGAGCGCATACGCTTCCCAGACGCCCGTGAGACCAGTGGTATCGACCTTCCCGTCGGCAATGAGCGCGTCGATGAGGGCGGAGGAACCGATGGTGCCGGCGAGAATGACAGCCTCCTCCATCCCCTCCAAAGGAGGGGTGAACTGCGGGCCATTATCCCCTCCACCTTCTCGCAGCGGTTCCCCCCTCCTTTGGAGGGGAAGGGGGAGGCTGTAGGGGAGGTTCGGGGAGAAGGTAAGGTTTCTTAGCGTAAGGCTTGTCCCCGTGACCGCCTTGATGTCCCGGATGACGCAGCGAGCGGCGGTGGTGACCACCTCGGCATCATTCGCATCCACGACGAACACGGCGTTTGCGTCGGTCCCGACGATGGGAAAACCGCTTGCCACCTGCGAGAAGGTCAGGTCCGCCGCGGCTGGCAAGGTGCCGGCAAGCGACAGGATGCAAATCGTCAAATATCGTGACAAATGATGCTTCATGGTCTGAAAAAATGCGTTTTATGATGTCCGAATTGCACTTAAATAATCATCTGCGGAGCAAAATTAGCAAAAATTTTTAATATAACAAGCAAAATAGTGCAAAAAATTTGCAAGGGACGCATTTTTTTATTGCATGAGCGCAGTTTCCTCACGTTGACTAATTGACATGTAAAAGCGTCGGATTGCTTACACTTTGCTATTTCAGGGGCGGACAAAACGTGTCGCGTCGGGGCTTCCAACTGGAGGCGAAAACGGACGCTTCACGAGGGAAAAGCAAACGCTACACGTAGGAAAGGCGAACGCAACGTGTTGCGTTTGCCCTCGCAACACGTTGCGAGGGACGATTCGTCACGTCGTTTCTGTAGAGAAAACGTGTCCTAAAACTCCTTTTATTGTCCCGAAAGCGAACTTTTTCCGCCTTTCTCCAATTTTTTCGAAAAATAGCATCTTCTGTATCAAGGTGTTACGAAATGAGGCGTTTCTTGAGGCGGGACGTACCCCCCTACGTCCCGGCACCCATCGCGCCGCAGAACGAAAATTCTCGAAATAGCAAGAAGTAAGCAAAATGGCGCGTTTTGTGACAAATTGTAAAATCAGGAGCCAATGCTTCCCAGCATCGGCAATCACAAAGGCAAAGGGGGAAATCTGCAATTGGCACGTTTTTCGGACGGAGGAAAGTGCCGTGGCGAATGAGGATGCAGGCTCGTTTTTCCACCTCCGCGTTCAGCCGAAAGTGTCCACGCCTTACATTATAATAAATAAAACTACCCTTTCTCTTGGTATTTTCCGCGGTTCTTCGTACCTTTGCAGCGCGGAGGAAAAACACAGATGAAGTATAAGGCAATCATATTCGATCTGGACGGGACGCTGACGGATACGCTCGAGGACCTTTTCCTGAGCGTGAACTACGCCCTGCGCAGCTGCGGGCTGCCCGAAAGACAACTCGACGAGGTGCGGCGCTTCGTAGGTAACGGCGTCAGGAAACTCATCGAGCGAGCCGTCCCGAAAGGCACGAAAAGGACGGTGCTGGAGAATTGCTTCGAGGCTTTCAAGGCGCACTACATCATTCATTGCCAAGACCATACGTGCCTCTATCCAGGTGTGGCAACCCTGCTCATGACGCTCCACACCCACGGCTACCGCATGGCGGTGGTCAGCAATAAGCTGCAGACGGGCGTCGACGAACTGTCGCACACCTTCTTCAACGGCGTGATAGACGTGGCGATAGGCGAGCAGCCGGGCGTTCCGCGCAAGCCCGAACCGGACATGGTGGAGAAGGCCCTGAGCATGCTTGGCGTGACGAAGGACGAGGCCATCTATGTGGGCGACTCCGACGTGGACTTGCAGACGGCCTCGAATGCCGGACTGCCATGCATCTCCGTGCTGTGGGGATTCCGCAGCAGAGACTTTCTCGTGGCCAACGGCGCCACTATCTTCGCCGAAAAGCCACAGGATGTATTGGCGCTCGTCTAGGCAAACCGTAATTCTCCCTTCATGATTCATAATCCTGCCAGTCCAATTGCGTTGGATTGCGTAGCAATATGGAGAAAATCACGCTGAACCATAAAATTATGAATTATGAATTATGAATTATGAATTATTTTTCATACCTTTGCGCCCGAAATAAAGAAGAATAAACCAAAAAGACACAATGAAACGTACAACCAGACTCTTTCTCACGGCAGCTTCGGCTGCCTTCGTCATGAGCTCCTGCAGCAAGCTCGGCAAGCTCACAGACGAGAATTTCACCGTCACTCCCACACCCCTCGAACTCGTCGGCAACGAAGTGCCGGCCACCATCAACGGTACCTTCCCCGTCAAGTACATGAAGAAGAAGGCCGAGGTAACCGTCACGCCCGTCCTCAAATACCAAGGCGGCGAGGCCATCGGGCAGAGCCAGACCTTCCAGGGTGAGAAGGTAGAGGGCAACGGCACCACCATCAGCTACAAGCAGGGCGGCGTCTATACCATGAAGTCCAACTTCACCTATCAGGACGCCATGCAGAACAGCGACCTCTACGCACGCTTCGAGGCCAAGCTCGGAAATAAAGTGGTCAGCATCCCCGAGGTGAAGATCGGCTACGGCGTGCTCGCCACAAGCCAGCTCCTCAGCCGCTGCGGCATGAAGGCCTCCACAGCCCCCGACGCCTTCCAGCGCATCATCGAGCAGAAACAAGAGGCCAACATCAAGTTCCTCATCAATCAGGCAAACCTCCGCGCCAGCGAGCTCAACAGCGTCAGCATAAAGGACTTGGGCAAGATATTGCGTGAAATCAACAACAACGAGGAGACGCGTGCCCTGCAGAATATCGAGGTGAGCGCCTACGCAAGCCCCGACGGCAAGTTCAAGTTCAACGAGCAACTCGCCGAGAAGCGCCAGAATGTCAGCGCCAATTACCTGAAAGGCGAGCTCAAGAAGATTGACATGAAGGCCGACGTCGATACGAAGTTCACCGCCGAAGACTGGGAAGGCTTCCAGGAACTCATCAGCAAGAGCAACCTCCAGGACAGGGACATCATCCTGCGCGTACTTTCCATGTACAAAGACCCCGAGGAGCGCGAACAGCAGATACGCAACATGAGCGAGGTCTTCACAGATATCAAGGAGAGCATCCTGCCTGAGCTCCGCCGCGCACGACTCATCGTCAACTACGAGGTCATCGGTCGCAGCGACGATCAGATACTTGCGCAATACCAAGACGACCCGAGCAAACTCACCGTCGAAGAGCTCATCTACGGCGCCAACAAACTTATCAAGGACGAGCCGACACGCAACCAATGGTACGAAAACGTGGCACGTCTGTTCCCCTCTGACTATCGCCCGCTCAACAACCTGGCTCAGCAGGCCATCGCCAACGGCCAGCCCGAGATGGCTGAAACCTATCTGAAGCGCGCCGTCAGCATCAACAAGAACGCTCCCGAGGTCAACACGAACATGGCGCTTCTCGCCCTGAAGGAAGGCGACATCGCTTCCGCAGAGAGCTACCTCGCAAAGGGCAGCGGTTCGGATACCTTCAAGGAGGTGATGGGCAACCTTAACATCGCCAAGGGCAACTACATGCAGGCCGCCAGCGACCTCGCAGGCGTGACAAGCAACAGCGCAGCCCTCGCTCAAATCCTCGCGAAGGACTACGTCGCAGCAAAGAACACGCTGGCTAACATCAAGAATGGCGACGGCATCACCAGCTACTTGCAAGCCATCCTCGCTGCACGCACAGGAGATGCCGCCACCGTGACCAGCGCACTGGCCAACGCCATCAAGCTCGACCCGACACTCGCCGAACGCGCCGCCAACGACTATGAGTTCATCAAGTACGCCAGCGCGGTGAAGAGCCTCATCAAGTAAACTTTAATGAAGTATGAAGTATGATGTATGAAGTATTTGCTACCGCAAAAACACTGCTTCCAAGAGTTGAGCGGGCTTTCCGCGCGGTAGCAAATCCTTCATACATCATACTTCATACTTCATTACTTCTCGTCCTCTCCTGCACAGGACATCCCAAAGAGGTTCGCTTCGAAGGGGAATTCAACCACCTGGAGCAGGGCGAGTTCCTTATCTACAGCAGCGACGAGGCGCTCGACAGGCTCGATACCCTGCGCCTTCGCGACGGGCGGTTCGAGTACAAGCTACCCACCATCCAGCCCGCCACACTGCACATCCTCTACCCAAACCAGTCGGAACTTGTCGTCTTCGCTAACCCCGGAAGCGACATCGTCATAAAAGGCGACGCACAAAACCTCAGCGAAGTGGAGGTCTCGGGCGACGAAGACAACGAGGTCTATACGCAGTTCCGACTCGAAGCCAACGGCAAGTCGGCCGCCGAAGCAAGGCAAATCGCTCACAACTACATCCTCGAGCACCCCACTCTCTTCATGAGCCAGTACCTCCTGACTGCCTATTTCCTTTGCGACGAAACGGCATCCGCACAGGAAGTAACGGAGTTGTACGACAGCCTCAGTCGCGCTTGCCCCGACGACCTTGCACTCTCCAAACTCTCTACCCACGTCCGCTCGCTCGGCAAACTTCGCGTCGGCAATCCCCTACCCGACTTTTCCCTCAAGCTACCGCCTAATCATGGGGGCAACGGCGCAGAGGAAAGGACCGTCAAGAAGGCAGATTATCAAGGCAAACTCCTGTTGATAGCGTTCTGGGCAAGTTGGAAAGGCGGCAGCCAGAGCGCACTCTATCGCGCCCGACGCCTGCGCCGAGAACTGAAATCAAAAGGCAAAAGCATCGAACTCCTCAGCTATTCGCTCAACGCTGACGAGCGCGAACTGTATCGGGTAGAACGCCGCGACACCGTCGACTACGAAAGCTTCTGCGACTTCCGCGCTTTCGCCAGCCCCCTCGTCCAGCAATGGGGTATCAGGCAATTGCCTTACATCATCCTCGTCACACCCGATGGCCGCATCGCCGCCGCAGGAACCGACTGGATGACTGACATACAGCCCACCGCCAGCGAACTGTAGCCCTACAAAATGCAACATGTGCCGCTAGCCTTTCCCATCACTTGCTATAACTGCACCCTCACGTCACCCCTCATACATCTTCACGTCACCCCTCATACCTCTTCACGTCACCCCTCATACCTCTTCACGTCATCCCTCATACATCTTCACGTCACCCCTCCTTTGGAAAGGCAGGGGGAGGCTCTTTTTTACATCACATAAAAAAGGAGCCGACTGCTTGTGTTTAAGCTTTCGGCTCCTTCAAAAGGTCGGGATGACAAGACTCGAACTTGCGACCTCGCGCCCCCCAGACGTGTGCGCTACCAACTGCGCTACATCCCGTTCCTTACATTTGTGGGTGCAAAGGTATAACTTTTTTTTGTTCCTTCCAAACTTTTTCGTAACTTTGTGCCGTAATTCGTGAAATTTCATAAAAAGGTAAATGATAAAGATTAGTTCAGGGGACCAACTTAGAGGACGTATTGAGCTTCCGGCAAGCAAGAGTATCTCGGGTCGCGCCTTGGTCTTGGGCGCGCTGAGCAGAAGTAATGTCTTGCCCGAAAACCTGTCGGATTCCGACGATACACAAGTAATGCTCCGTGCTTTGCAAACAATGCCAGAGATCATCGATATCGGTGCGGCGGGGACTGCTATGCGGTTCCTGACGGCTTACCTAAGCGTAACGCCGGGCGAGCACGTCATTACCGGCACAGAACGCATGAGGCACCGTCCCATCGGCATTCTCGTGGATGCGCTTCGCACGCTTGGTGCTTCCATCGCTTACGAAGGCGAGGAGGGCTTCCCGCCTCTGCGCATCTCGGGTCGCGACAACCTTGAGGGCGGCGCTCTGACCGTCCCGGGCGATGTCAGCTCGCAGTACATCTCTGCCCTGCTGATGATTGCCCCGACGCTGAAGAATGGCTTGCGTCTCACCCTGACAGGCAACATCGCGAGCCGCCCTTACCTCGACATGACCGTCAGCATGATGCGCGACTTCGGGGCGAAGGTGGAATGGCAGGGCGACAACACTATCGACGTCCAGCCCGGCCCGTACCTCCAGCGGCCTTATCATATCGAGAGCGACTGGAGCGCGGCGAGTTATTGGTACGAGATGGTGGCGTTGACGCGCGACGCGAATGCTGAGGTGGACCTGGTCGGCCTGCATCACGACAGCATTCAGGGCGACAGCCGGGTCTGGCAGCTATTTGGAGAACTGGGCGTCACGACACAATACTTCGTGGAACCCGACGGGACGGAAGTCGTCCGGCTCAGGAAGGGCGGCGGCATCACCTGCTATTTCAGCTGCGACTTCACACATCAGCCCGACCTCGCCCAGACGTTTGCCGCGACCTGTTCAATGCTCGACGTGCCCTTCCATCTATATGGCCTGCAGAGTCTTCGCATCAAGGAGACCGACCGCATTGCAGCCCTGAAGAACGAGCTCGGCAAAATAGTGCGCCTGGAAGAGCAGGGCAACGAGCTGTTTTGGGAAGGGCTATACAACATCGATAACTTAGAAAGCCTGCCCTACGAGACGTTCGCGTTCGACACCTATGAAGACCATCGCATGGCTATGGCACTTGCGCCCGTCTGTCTCCGCACAGGCGGCGAGATTCAGATAAACAATCCCGAGGTCGTCAGCAAATCGTATCCCGCCTTTTGGGACGACCTCAAAAAAGCAGGGTTTAAGGTATGCGGCAAATAGACATCACGTGTTGCGGACAGCACGAAGTCTGCGAAAAAGACTACTTGCGAGCTATCGCAGAGGAGATAGACTACTATGAGGACGAAGAGCTCGACCGCTTCCGGGGCCGGACAAGCTATAGCGAGGAGGAGGTCGATGAGTTTCGCGAGGTGCTCTATACGATGCGAACCGACGAAGTGGCCGGCTGGGTGCACAGTCTCGAGCTGCGCAGAGTGCCCCTTCCCGACGAGCTGAAAGACGAAGTTTTACTGATTGTTGGGGAACAAACACAATAAAGTGACGCGCGCGCACGTTATATATAATAATGTATGGGAAATAGTATGGCAAGAAACAACTGGCAGAAGGCTAAGCTTTGCGGCATGATGTGCATCGTGCTGCTTGCTCTGCTTGTGTCTTGCTCTACGAAGAAAAACACGTCCACCACGCGTGCCTACCACGCTCTGACCGCCCACTACAACACGCTCTACAACGGGCAAGTGGCCTACCTCGAGGGCTTTGAGGCGCAGAGTAAAGGTCACAAGGACAACTTCAACGAGATACTGCCCATGTACATCTGCACGAGCAAGGCAACGGCAAACCTGGGCAAGAGCAACTTCGAGACAGCCATCACCAAGAGCGAGAAGGCAATCAAGGTGCACAGTATCAAGAAGCGTCCCATCATCAAAGGTAACAGCAAGCGCACGGAAAAGGAGAAGGCGTTCCTGGCTCGCAGGGAGTTCAACCCCTACATATATCGCGCCTGGTTCATGATGGCCGATGCGCAGTTCCAGAAAGGTGAGTTCTTCGAGGCTGCTTCCACTTACAACTACATTCTCCGCCTTTACAGCACGCAGCCCGACATCACGTCTGTGGCGAAGGCAAAGCTGGCGCGATGCTACGTAGCGCTTAACTGGCCGTACGACGCTGAAGACCTCCTCAACAAGATGAAGAGGGACACCATCACGCGTAAGGGCGAGAAGGAGGTGGAGAACACCAAGGCCGGCTATTACGTGCTGACGCATCAGTATCAGGAAGCCATTCCGCACCTGAAGAATGCCATCAAGACGACGCGCGGCAAGCTGCCCAAGGCGCGCCTCAACTTCCTGCTGGCACAGCTTTATCACGAGACGGGTCGCGACACGATGGCCTATAAGACGCTCTCTAAAGTGATACGCGCCAACCCGCCTTACGAGGTGGCGTTCAACGCCCGCATCATGCAGACCGAGGTGATGCACAAAGGCAAGTTCCGCCAAATGATAGCCCGCCTCAAGCGCATGGCAAGGAGCGACAAGAACAAGGACTACCTCGACAAGGTCTATTACGCGATGGGCAACATCTACCTCGCCAACGAGGACACCACGCACTGCATCTATGCCTGGGAGAAAGGCTTGGAGGAGAGCAAGAAGAACGGTCCCGACAAGGCGACCTTGCTCTTGCATCTGAGCCAGCTCTACTGGGAGCAGGAGAACTATATCGAGGCGGCACGCACCTATAAGCTTTGCGTCGGCGCCCTCGACAAGGAGCATCAGGAATACAAAGAGACGGAGCGTCGCAGCAAGATACTTAACGACCTGGAGCCTCACCTGAGCACCATCAAGCTGCAAGACAGCCTGCAGGTGCTTGCCCAAAGTCCCGAGGAGGTTTACCTCGCAGCCATCGACCGCGTCATTGCTGAACTCCGCAGGAAGGAAAAAGAGGAGGCGAAGAAGGCTGCCGCGAACGGTACGCTCAACCCTAACGCCATGAACAATGGCATGATGGCAGCCGCGGCCACCGGCATGGGCAAGGACGCCGCCGCTGCTCAGATGAACCAGATGGGCATGATGGGTGGGCAGCAGCAAGGCGACTGGTACTTCTACAACCCCATGGCGGTTCGCAACGGCCAACAGGAGTTCCAGCGTCGGTGGGGCACACGTCCCAACGAGAACTTCTGGCGCATAAGCAACAAGCAGTCCCTCCTTGCAAACATGAGCGAGGAAGAGGCCAAGAAGTATGAGGGAATGGATGAGGCGATGGCCGACAGCCTCTTCGGAGCGGCCACCAGTGCTGCCGAAGCAGACAGCATCGCATCAAAGGAGCAGGCACGCAAGGACTCGCTTGCCAACGACCCACACCATCGCGAGTTCTACCTCAAGCAGATACCTTTCACGGAGGAACAGATGGAAGCATCCAACCAATTGCTTGGCAACGCCCTCTACAATGCAGGAATACAGGAACAGGAGCAGCTCGAGAACTTCCCGCTGGCTGAGAAGACGATGATTCGCTTCCTCAATGACTTCCCGGAACACGAGGGCACGGACAACGTCTTCTATCACCTCTTCCTGCTCTACGGCCGCCTTGAGGACCTGGAGGGTGCCGAGGAGTACAAGGGCTACCTGCTCGAGGACTACCCCGATGCCAAGCTTGCCTTCCTCCTGGGCAACCCGAACTACGAGATGATAGCACGCGAGGGCAAGCACGTCGAGGACAGCATCTATGCGGAGGCCTATGCAGCCTATCAGACTGAGAACTACAAAAAGGTGGAGGAGAACTACCAGTTCAGCACCGACAACTTCCCAGAGGGCAAGCACCGCGCCCGCATGATGTTCGTCCGCGCCATGAGCTCGCTCTACGACGGGCAGCGCGACACGTTCATGGTGACCTTGCGCGACGTGATACAGAAGTTCCCGAAGGAGGAGGTGACGGAGCTGGCGCAAGCCATCGTCAAGGGGCTTGACGAGGGACGTCTCCTCATGGACGACCGCTACGACGCAAGCAGTATATGGAGCCGCCGCACACGTAGCGAAGCGGGCGACAGCACAGCGGCAGAGCCCGTCCTCAAGGACGACCGCTACAGCAATTTCAACTTCGTGCTGGCTTACCCGACAGGCAGCCTCGACGAGAACATGCTGGTCTTCGAGATGGCTCACTACAACTTCACCAACTTCATGGCTCGAAACTTCGACATCGAGATACAGGCCGACGCCGGGCTGACGATGATGGTGATCAAGGGATTCCTTTCATACGACGAGGTGCACGCCTACGCACAGCGACTCCACGCCGACGAACACATGCGCACTCGGCTCGAAGGCATACGCACGCTGCTTATCTCCGACGACAACCTCAAGATGATCGGCAAGGAGTTCAGCTTCGACGACTACAAGGCATTCTACGACGAGCACTTCGCACCGCTCGACGTGCCCGAAGACCTCAAGATAGACACCCCGGCCGACCTCGAGATCCTCGATCCCGACGAGTTAGACAAGCGCGAGCAGGAGGAGAAGGAGCAGGAAGCAGAAACCCAGGAAGAGGACGACTTCCCGTTTGGCTGGTAACTTTGCTATAGGTACTATAGTCCCTATAGTCACTATAAGAAATAAGGACAATGAACTACAAACTGCTTTGGGTTGACGATGAGATTGAGCTCCTGAAGGCTCACATCCTTTTCCTCGAGAAGAAGGGCTACGAGGTGGAGACCGTGTCGAACGGCTACGACGCCCTTGACCGCTGCGCCGAAGAGGCGTTCGACCTCATCCTGCTCGACGAGAACATGCCCGGCCTCAGCGGTCTCGAGACCCTGACCCGCGTGAAGGAACTGCTGCCCGCCACGCCTGTGGTGATGGTGACTAAAAGCGAGGAGGAGCACATCATGGAGCAAGCCATAGGCGCCAAGATTGCCGACTACCTCATCAAGCCCGTCAATCCGACACAAATCCTGTTGACGCTCAAGAAGAACATCCAGCAGAGGGAAATAGTGACCGAACACACGCAAAGCAACTACCAACAGGACTTCGCGCGCCTCGGCATGCAAATCAACGACGCATCCAACCTCGAGGAATGGAAAGACGTCTATAAGAAGCTGACGTACTGGGAGCTGCAGCTGAGCGAGACGGAGAGTGGCATGCAGGAGATGCTCGCGATGCAGCGCCACGAGGCAAACGCCGAGTTCTCGAAGTTCATCCGAAAGAACTACCTGCGCTGGATGGAGAAGCCGGAGGAGCGCCCCGTGATGAGCCCCGACATCTTCAAGCGCGCCATCTTCCCCCTGCTCGACAAGGGCGAGAAGGTATTCCTCATCGTCATCGACAACTTCCGCTACGACCAGTGGCGCGTCTTGTTGAACGAGATCGGCGACGCCTTCACGGTCGAGGAGAATCTCTATTGCAGCATCCTCCCGACGGCGACGCAGTACGCACGCAACGCCATATTCAGCGGCCTCATGCCCAACAACATCGCCAAGATGTTTCCCGACCTCTGGGTCGATGAGGACAGCGAGGAGGGCAAGAACCTCAACGAGGAACCTCTCGTCAGGACTCACTTCGAGCGCTACCGCCGCAAGAACACGTTCTCGTACCATAAGATAAACCATTCCAGCGCCGCCGAGAAGTTCGTATCCCAGATAACGCAACTGAAAAGGAACGACTTGAATGTCGTGGTCATAAACTTCATCGACATGCTCAGCCACGCACGCACGGAGAGCCTCATGGTGAGGGAACTGGCGAGCAACGAGGCGGCCTATCGCAGCATCACGCAGAGCTGGCTGCGCCACTCGGCCGTGAGCGACCTCTTCCGCAGCCTGGCTGCCCAGGGATGCACCGTCGTGCTGACCACCGACCACGGCAGCATCCGATGCTACAACCCCATCAAGGTCATCGGCGACCGCAACACGAACACAAACCTCCGCTACAAGCTGGGCAAACACCTCTCCTACAATCCCAAGGAGGTTTTCGAGATAAAGGAGCCCCTCCGCGCAGGCCTGCCCAGCCCCAACCTCAGCACGACCTACATCTTTGCCATGCAGGAAGATTTCTTCGCCTATCCCAACAACTACAACTACTACGTGCAGTACTACAAGGACACGTTCCAGCACGGCGGCATCAGCATGGAGGAGATGCTCATCCCGCTCGTCACGCTGAGAGGGAAGAAGCGGTGAAAGACCTTACCCCCTTACGGGGATAATGAAATTCAAAATGTATAAATTCAAAATTCAAAACATAGAAGCCTCCTCTCAGGAAGGTTTGGAGGGCGCCACTCTTGCCGAAGCTGCACGCAAATTTATCGATGAAATGGGCGAAAATTGCGTTTTCGCCTTCTACGGCAAGATGGGGGCAGGCAAGACGACATTCATCAAAGCCATCTGCGAGGCACTGGGCGTGACGGATCCCGTCGCTTCGCCCACGTTCGCCATCGTCAACGAGTACGCCGACGCTCAGGGACAGCCCATCTATCACTTCGACTTCTACCGCATCAAGAACCTCCGTGAAGCCTACGACATCGGCTGCGAGGAGTATTTCTACAGCGGTTTCCCCTGCTTTATCGAATGGCCGGAGATGGTCGAGGAACTGCTTCCCGAGGACGCCGTCAAGGTGACGATAGAAGTCCTCGAGGATGAGGCGCGTGTCGTCACATTGTCATAAATCAAAAAATCCCTTTAGAGGGAAATTCAAATCCCACAGCAAGGAACGGCAAACGCCACAGCAAGGAACGACCAACGCCACAGCAAGGAACGGACAACGCCACAGCAAGGAACGGCCAACGCTTGCTGTGGCGTTTGCTATTTCCCCACGTGGCACTTTCGGGGGCAATGATATAGGGGGGAGATATTATTGTCCTGTAAAAAAGCACCGTAGGTGCGACAGAACACAGACGGGGGTGTCAACCCCTGGGCCTGTTTCATTCACGATATAAAAGCCCTGAAAGGGCGACAGAATATATAATTGGTTTAATTCCGACTTACTTTTGGATTCTGTCGCCCTTTCAGGACTTCTTTTCCCTCGCGCCATAACCGGGGGTTTGCACCCCCGTCTGTGATCTGTCGTCCCTTCGGGACTTTTTTCGCCTTTTTCCTCTCGTAGGATGGCGAACTCCTACTTCTTCAGCCGGTAGATGAGTCGGTATGTGCCGCTGCCCAGCTCGATAGGCTCGGACGGCTTGAAGCGCGTCGGCTCCGGGTCGGGTTTGCGGTCGCGCTCCTTTTCGTTGAAGACGAGTCCGGAGCGGTTAAGGCTGCGAGGAGCCATCTCTACGGTTTCGGCCTGCTGCTTCAATGCCTCGGGACAGAGCACGGTGGCGGTGGTGCCGACGGGGATGCTGAGTCGCAGGTCGAAGGTGCTGGCGGAGCGTTTCCAGTCGACACTGATGTCGCCGTAGGGCGTCGGCTTGAGGGCGCGCACGAACGACAGGCTGTCGGGCAGCTGCGGACGTATGGTGAAGTGGCGGTAAGCGGGTTGCGACGGGTCGCCCTCGATGCCGGCCAGCGCCTGATAGAACCAGGAGCCGATGCCGTTGTAGCAATTGTGGATGCGGCTCCTGCGGCCGTTCCAGTGCTCCCAGGTCGTCGTCGCACCGTTGTCGATCATATAGAGATAGCCGGGGAAGCTGTGCTGGTGCAGCATGTCGGCCATGAGCTGGACGTTGCCTGCGCGGGTGCACCATTGCGTCACGATGGGGATGCCCACGAGTCCCGTGAAGAGGTGGCCGTCGAAACGCCCGTAGGTCTCGCGCTTCAGGGCATTGTTGACCTTCTGCTGCAGGTCGTCGGGCACGGCGCCCACGAAGAGCGGGAAGCTCTGGTCGAGTTGCAGGCCGTTGGCGTAGGTGGCGTCCTTCTTATTATAATATGTAGCGTGGATGCGTTGGTTGATGTCCGTTTGCTTCTGCCTGTAGAGCTGTGCGTCGTCGGCCTTGCCAAGCAGCTGGGCAGCGTTTGCCATGATGCCATAGACCCAACTCATCGAGCATGAGTTCACGAGGTCGATGCTCTCGGTGTGCGTCTGGTGCTCCTCGTTGGGCAATGCCCAGTCGCCGAGGAACCAGTCCTTGCGGCGCGTGCTCGGCCAGCGGTGCTCCACGGTCAGCAGTCCGTCGGGCATGTACTGCTCGGCGTATGCGAGGTAGCGCTGCATGTTGGGGTAGTACCATTCCAAAAGCCTGAGGTCGCCGTACTGCTGGTAGGTCTGCCAGGGCGCATTGGCGATGAAGGCGCACCAGAATGGGCCGCCGCCGCATTGCCAGAAGGCAGGCCCCACGTGCGGCACCTCGCCGTCGTCGCCCTGCGCATCGGTGTAGCCTTGCAGCCAATTGCGATAGAGGGGATACATGTCGTATTGCAGCTGCGCCGCCAAGATGGAGGCGTTGCCGTCGCCACCGTAGCCCTGCCGCTCGATGTGCGGACAGTCCACCATGTAGCCGCCGAGCGTCAGGCAGCGGAATGTGTAGTGAACCATGTCGTGAATGGCACAGAGGTCCTTGTCGCTGCAGACGAACGATGCGCCCTTTTCGTAGCCCGTGTGGATGAGCATGCCTGCGATGTCCGAGAGCGCCGGCTGGCGGTCGAGCCCCTCTATCTTGATATAGCGGTACGCGTGGTAGTTGAACTTGTTCTGGAACGTCTCCTCGCCCTCGCCGCTTGCGATGTAATGGTCCGTGAAGACGCCTTCGTCGAAGTCACCGCTGAGGGCCAGCCAGTCGCAGTAGCTGATGGTGATGCGCTGCCCCTTGCGTAGTTTGCCGAGGCGGATGCGTGTCCAGCCCACGATGCTGCGGCCCATGTCGACCATCCATTTGTTACCGTCGAAGCGCGAGACCTGTTGGGCCTGCACCTCCATCATGATGCGGTTCGGCTCGCACATCATCGGCGTTATCTCCTGTGCAGGGAGGTCCATCGTCGTGACACCTTGCCACGTGACGGCATCGAGCGTGGAGGAGGAGAAGTCGGGCAGGAGCTCAGAGGCCTTGACCTCTTCGCCGCCGAACGTCCACGCGCCGGCCTGGCCGTCGTCATAGTAGCCGCTGCCCCGCGACTGCCATGTCTCGTCCGTCGCCACAAGTGTCCGCCATCCGCCCGTCTCCTGCTGCTGGTCTATCTGTGCCAAGGCGTAGGGCCCGCCTTCACGCACGCCGACTATCTTCGGGTTGTCGTAGAAGCCGCCGCCAAGCCAGACGACGAGGTCGTTGCGACCCTTGCGCAGCCTGCCCTCCAGGCTGTATGTCATCGCCTGATGCCGCTTGCTGTACTCCACGACAGATGGCGTCAGCACGTCGTCGCCCACACGTTCGCCGTTGAGATATATCTCATGATACCCCAGCGTGCTGATGTGCAGGAAGGCGGGTGCCTTTGTGTCCTCGCATTCGAACGTCTTGTAGAGGAGCGGCTGCACCTTGCGGTCCGTTCGCTCCATGCCGATGTACTTGCCTCGCCACAGCGTCTTGTCGAGGATGCCTACTGAGAACTTCGCACCTCGTGCCCAATCGCCGCCCTTGCCGTTCTCGTCCCAGACCTTCACCTGCCAATAGACGACGCTGCGGCTCTCGAGCGGCCGGCCGGCGTACGTCACCCAGACCGACTGCTCGCTCTCTATGCGGCCGCTGTTCCATAGGTCGGCCTTCTCCTCCGAAAGCAGGTCGGGGCGCGAGGCGGCAAGTATCTGATAGGCCGATTGCCGCACGCCGTTGTGGTCCTGCCTCAGCTTCCAGCTCAGCGCGGGAGCGGTCGTGTTGATGCCCCAAGGCTGATGGAGCAGCTCGCAGCGCAGGTCGTAAGCCGTCAGCGCTGCCTGTACGTAAGTGGCCGCCAGCAGAAGCAATGCAGCCAGGATGCTTTTCGTCTTCATCTTCATATATTTTTCAAAATCTGCTGCAAAGATACGAAAAATTTCGTACCTTTACACACGAAATCCGCAATAAAGTCATTCTTCGCATGTCCAATCTTCTCGTTTTCTCCGCTTTGGGGCTTTACATACTGCTGCTTGTCCTCTTTACGAGGCTTGTGAAAACGAAGGGCGACAACAACGCCTTCTTTCGTGCCGGCCGCAAGTCGCCGTGGCTGCTCGTCGCCTTCGGCATGATAGGGGCGAGCATCAGCGGTGTGAGCCTCGTCAGCGTGCCGGGCTGGGTGCATCAGAACGGCATGACCTACATCCAGATGTGCCTTGGCTTCTTCGCCGGCTTCGTCTGCATCGCCTTTCTCCTGCTGCCGCTCTACTACAGGCTTCGCCTCACCAGCATCTACGGCTACCTTGCCGAGCGGTTCGGGCGCCGCAGCCATCTGACGGGCGCTTGCTTTTTCCTCTTGAGCAAACTCACAGGCGCCGCAGCACGCCTCTTCCTGACGTGTACCGTGCTTCACGAAATGGCCATCCGCCCTCTCGGTCTCCCCTTCGCCTTCACGGTAGGCGTCGTGCTGCTCGCCATCTTTCTCTATACGAGGAAAGGCGGTATCGAGAACATCGTCCGCACAGACGCCCTGCAGACCTTCTGCATGCTTCTTGCCACGGGTTGCATCGTCTGGGGCGTGTCGATGAAGATGAACCTCTCGCCCTCCGGCATAGCGGACACCATCGCCAGCAGTCCCATGGGGCAGATGTTCTGCTGGGACCCGTCGAGCACGCAGTTCTTCTTGAGGCAGTTCATCAATGGCATGTTCATTACCATCGTCATGAACGGCCTCGACCAGGACATGATGCAGAAGAACCTGACCTGCAGTTCTTTGCGAGCCGCGCAGAAGAACATGTGCCTCTATGGCTTTTGCATCCTGCCCGTCAACCTTCTCTTCCTCGCGCTCGGCGTCTTGCTCTACACCTTTGCTGCCCAGGAAGGGCTCGCCATCCCCGAAGCCGGCGACCGCTTGCTGCCGATGCTTGTGGGCCAGGGAGTGCTGGGAACCTTCGTCGTCTTCCCTTTCACCATCGGCATCACCGCGGCGGCGCTCTCCAGCGCAGACAGCGCGATGACCTCGCTCACCACGAGCATCTGCGTGGACATCCTCAGGATTGAGCAAAAAGGAGTAGAGGCGGAGAGCGCCCTTCGCACCCGGCATCGCGTCCACGTCGCGGTAGCCCTTGCCTTCGCCCTCTGCATCGCCGTCTTCCACATCGCAGGCAGCGGCACCATCATCGACACCATCTACCGCCTGGCCGGCTACACCTACGGCCCGCTGTTAGGACTCTTCAGCTTCGGCCTCTTCACGCGCAGAACTGCGAATGACCATGCCGTGCCCTACATCGCCGTTTTCTCCCCCATCATCTGTGCCTTTTTGGATTACCTCGCCCCGCTTCTCTGGAACTACCGCTTCAGTTACGAACTCCTCCTGCTCAACGCCGCCCTGACCTTCCTCGGCCTTCTCATCACATCCCGCCCCGCGTCACATCGCAAAACGACTCGTTAGTAAATCGCAATTTACTAGTGTATAAATGTCGATTTACTAGTGTGTCGTTTGCAATTTACACGTGAGTAGTTTGAAAACGCCACGTGACATGAAGCCTCTCGCGACGTGTCGCTGGCGGGCTGGCGACGTGTTGTGAAGAACCTGGCGACGTGTTGTGTGAACATTCATGTAGGCTCAATGTAGGCATCATGTAGGTATTATGTAGGCTTTATGTAGGCATGCATCTTCATATATTCCTTTATTCATGCCATTTTCGAGCATTTCTATGTAGGCATGTAGGCTGTTTAATAAACTCTGGAAAAATTTTTAGTCAATTCCGCCCTCATGAAGCAGTTATGAATCTTTTGTCACAAAACTTTTTTCCCATTATTATATTTTTTTCTAACTTTCAGTATACAGTTTTCATTTTTTTTCATAACTTTGCACCGACCAAGTGGCTCTTTTATGGGCTTGAGGGTCAAATCTTAATGGATTCCTGCGGAAAAGCACACTCTGCTCCCTCCCTCATGGGAGGATTGGGGTGGGTCTTCCAAAGGGAGAAAGGACGTTTACGAACGTTATCTTCTACCGTCAAACCTGGAAAATTTGAAGTAAGAGAAGGTATCGCAATCGAAGCGTCCGCGTGGGTGATTTATATCCCACACTTTTGTGTGGAGTATATATGTCACGACGTGGGCCAATTGGTTGCTTATCCTCTTACAGGGCAGTTTCCAGGGCCTGACGGTGGGATAAGCGAGTACAAGCTACCCACGTCTTTTTGTATCCATCACATTTAGCGAACACAAACGCCGAGTCGGGGTGGCTGTAGGCAATGAATTAGGGATTATTATGGGAGATCTAAAAGAATTAAGGAAATTGTTATCTGAAAATGATAACAGGTTGAACGAATCCACTATTTTGCCGATATATGTGTATTTGGCAAATGGAGGAAGAGTAGCAGATTATGAAAATCAAGAAGAGTTAAAACAGGTATTAAAAAGATTTAAAGAACTTGTATCATGAAACGTCTATTAAATTCAGCAGTAGTGTTCCTCTGCTTTGTAGCAACATCGTTTGCTCAATTTAGTGGATCTGGGTCAGGAACAGAGAATGACCCTTATCTGATTTTCAATGAAACTCAGTTGTCACAGATGTCAAATTTCCTTAATCAGGAGGGCATCGTATTTAAGTTGATGAAGGATTTGGATCTTACAAATTGGATATCTGAGAATAATCCACGACAGGGATGGATACCAATTGGGGTGCAGTCTACACCATTCAAAGGTAAGTTTTATGGAAATAATCACATTATCTCCGGTTTGACGATAACTCGAACCTCTGCCAATAATGTTGGATTCTTCGGTTATGTCAGTAACGCTACAATAAGTGACTTGACGATTGAGGGGTCGAGTATAGCTGCCTCACAAGATGTCGGCGGTTTGGTTGGACATATCATCAATTCTTCTGTGAGCAACTGCCATGTGACATTGACAGGAATAAATGGTGTATATGGTTCTTCCAATGTTGGTGGCTTAGCTGGCTACTCAAATAGCACCAACTATACAACATTTAGTGTAGAAGCCTCTGTCGCAGCATCCGAGAATGTTGGAGGATGTATTGGAAAGGTGGAAAATGGTGGTGTAATAGAAGGTGGCAGTGTTACAGGTACAATTATCAGTCAAGGCAGTTATGCTGGTGGTTTGATAGGTAAAGCAACGAACCACACTCTTAGAGGCATTAATGTGAGTAGTGATATCGTTGGGCAAGACTACACTGGCGGCATTACTGGTTACAGTTCCAAAGGCATCTTGATAACTTGTACCTATAGGGGCACGCTTTCCGGTAAGCAGTTCGTTGGAGGTATAGCCGGTTCGGTTCAAGAAGGAGGTACCTGTTTTGATTCTTGCTATTCTATTGGAAAGATTATATCAACAGGTGATTACTGTGGTGGGATAGCAGGTATTATCCCAGGGTTCATTGAAGAGATGAAGAATTGCAGCCACTTTGGTGATATTAATGGACAATCTTATACTGGTGGTTTGATTGGTGCGGTGCCCGGAGATAATAATTATAGAGCGTCGTTGGTGGCATTTAAAAATGTGGATAATTGTACTGTTATAGGCAATATAACGGGTCTGTCTTTTGTGGGAGGACTAATTGGAAGTGAGACCCCTTCGCATTACCATAAAGTGTTCCTAGACCTTAAAAACAGCTATTTTAGTGGTACCATTCAAGGAACAAAAAATGTTGGGGGGTTGTATGGCCGTAAGTGTTACGGTACGATTCAGAACAGCTATGCATACGCCAATATTTTCGGCACATCAAATGTTGGAGGAATTGTAGGTTATATATCAAGTGACTCATATTTCAACTATAGAACGGTCATAAAATCGAATGTCTCAAATAATGCGGTTATTTCTGCAACGACTTCTGACGTTGGTCGCATCTACGGAAAGGCTGACAACACGGATGACGTTGTTATAGGTGCTTTAGCATCAGCGGAGGGCAATCGCGCTTTGACACAGACCCGTGTTATTCTTAGCGGCGTAATACAGGAAGTGGAAGATGATTTGCAGAACGGAACAAGCATAGGTCCGTCGTTGCTTCGTCTGAAAGCAACCTATGTCTCTATGGGTTGGGATTTCGATAACAATTGGAACATTTTAGAAACGGAATGCTATCCTTATAAGAAGTATCAGGCTGCGCCACCAGTGATAGAAAGCAATCTTGTTTCACAATCAACTATTATAAGCGGGAAAAGTGTTGATAATGGTACTGTTTACCTTTATTATAAAGATCGCGAAGCAATGTCCATACAATGCAATAACCATCAATGGGCATTCAACATTGAACCTTTGCAGAGTGGAGCACAGGTACAAATTTATACTGATGTAGAAGGAATGACTCCTTCATACTTCACCACATCTATAGTCGGCTATCCTGGCAGCGGCACAGAGAGTGAACCATGGCGCATTTATACAGCCGAAGATTTACAGGGCACCAACAACCGAGGATACTACAAAGTGATGAATGATATTGACCTCACCTCTTGGATTAACCAAAATAGCCCAACAGAGGGATGGCCTGCAATAGGACGTGACAGCGGTGAAGCTACATATATAGATGGTGATGGGCACAAAATATCAGGACTTTGGACAAATACTACCCAAAATTATACTGGTCTGTTCTCAAACTTCTCGGCTGGACAAATTAAGAACCTTAACGTAGAAGTGGCAACAGGAAAGAAAGTTAAGGGCGGCGATTATACGGGAATCCTAATAGGTCGTAATGCTCAAGGAAGCATAGTAAACTGCTCTGTCACGGGTGACGTAGAAGGAATGACTCATACCGGTGGTGTTGTAGGATATATTGAAGCGTCAAAAATAAGTAATGTAACTTATGAAGGCAGTGTCTCTTCAAGTGGGGATGAATCTTTTGTAGGTGGTATTGCTGGTCAGGCGAAAACTTGTTCCGTGAATGGTTGCATATCGACTGCAAATATCTCGACCATTGGCGCTAATAGTCGTGTAGGCGGACTCATTGGTGACGCAAAAGAAGGGAGCATCAGCAGATGTTTCGTCAGCACTACATTAGAAGCAACAGGTACAAGCAATACTGTAGGTGGACTTGTTGGTTATAGTATGACACCTATTACCTTGTCTGTTTCAACGGGGAACGTGTCGGCAACAGGAAACAATTCATACACAGGTGGATTGGTTGGTTATGCATTGTCGCCTGTTAACAATAGTTATAGTACAGCAAAAACTACAGGTACACTCTATTCTGCAGGATTGATTGGATACACCTTCAGCACAATTGACAAATGTTATGCTACAGGAAATATTTATGGTGACATGTATGGAGCTGGTTTGGTTGGTGAACTTGACGGACAAGGCGCTCGTCTTACGAACAGTGTAGCTTGCAACAATATCCTGGAATTAACAGCACAATCATCGTGGGGCTGTCGTGTAATCGGTGGATTCAAAAATGGTGCAGAAGATCCTGACCAAAGCAACTATGCTTTAAAAACCATGCAAGTTTCCTTAAATGGTGTGCCACAAGTGAAAACAGATGATTTGGTAGAGGGAGTTGCCAAGACTAAACTTGAGTTAATGACAGCAACAACATACCAAGGTATTGGTTGGGATTTCGATACAATATGGCAAATTGAAGAAGGACTAGGCTACCCATATCTTCAGGGCTCCTCTACAGTTGGCCCGACACCTCCTGACAACGAAGATGACTTTATTGATACAGACATTTCAGCACTTGACAATGTAATTTATGTAGAAAGAGCAGAAACCGCTCCTGGAAACGAATTGATACTATCTATTAAGATGAAGAATTCGGCAGCAATTCGCGGCTTCCAATTTAATCTCAGTTTACCCGATGGCGTTACCATAGCTAAAAATAACAATGGAAAAGTGTTGGCTTCACTGAGTGATGGCAGGTTACCCGAAGATGACCAGCATACTCTAACCGTTAACGAACAATCAGATGGCAGCTATCTCTTCTTATGTGGTTCGCTTTATGAGGAGACATTTACAGGAAACGAAGGAGAAATAGCAACGGTAAAAGTTAATGTCTATCTAGGAATGGAAGATGGAAAATATCCGATAACATTGAAAAACATTAAACTGACGGAGAGCGACATCAGTAAATACTACGAAATAAGGGAAGTAAAGTCAACGCTTGCCATAACATCTTGTATTATAGGTGATATTAATGGTGACTGGAAAGTGGATATAAGTGATTATATTGGCATAGCTAACCGCATTTTGGGTTATGCTCAGGAAGGTTTTAATGAAAAGGCTGGTGATGTTAATAGTGATGGATTTATTGATGTTTCTGATTATATAGGTGTTGCAAATATAATTCTTACAGGTTCTATCTATGGAAGTCAACAACATGCTAGTTCTCGTTTACAGAGTGCAGATGCTACAGGCCTTATAACCGATGAAAATGTTATTTACGTGGCTCCACAGTCGGTAATTTCCGGAGAAATTGTAATGTTGAGCATTTGTATGAACAATACGGCACCTATTCGTGGTTTCCAGTTCGACCTTTATCTGCCAGAAGGGGTAATTGCAGCCAAAAACACTAACGGGCGTTTCATATGTTCCTTAAATAATAATCGTTTGGAGGCCGACGATGAGCACACACTAACGTTGGCAGAACAGCAGGATGGAGGAATTCGCTTCCTTTGTGGCTCACAATATGATGAAAATTTCATAGGTAACGAAGGAGAGATTGCCACTTTGATGGTGAGGGTAGACGAAAAAATGCCTTATGGTAGCTATCCCATTGTTTTAAGAAATATGAAGTTGTCAGAGACTAACATTAATAACTTCTATGAGACGGAGTCCATAGAAACCTATCTAACCATAGATAGTCCCGATTGCCTATACGGAATGGAGAGTAAAACACAATTGAGGCAAGATTTTTACTTGCTATCTGGCCAACGTGTTCAGAAACCCATAAAGGGTGTAAATATTATAAGTGGAAAGAAAGTGTTAGTGAAATAATACTAAAAGACGGGAGCAACTCCCGTCTTTTTTTATTCAGATATTTATTATCCATGAGTTCAAAGACATCATCCCTTTAATTGGCTCAATCAGTAATTTTTCTTATTTTCAGCGCGAAGCATTACAAAAGAAATTTTATCCAAATCGGATAATCCATTTTGGGTAATTGTCAGGCTTTCAGCATCTGCCGGGTTTGTTCGATGAGGGCGAAGACGTCCTCTTTTTTTTCAGCACGGAGCATGGCGATGCGGGTGTCGCGGTAGTTGGGGATGCCTTTGAAGAGGGGCGTTGCGGCGAGATGGCGGCGGACATGCCTGATGCCGCACAGCTCGGGGTCTTTGCCGAACTTGGCCTTGATGGGGTCTTGCGAGGCGCGGTCGATGCTGATGAGCACTTGTTGTTTAAGTATGTCTATCTTCTCGTCGAGCGTGAGGGGCTGCTCGGGATGCGCTATCTCGTGGAAGATCCAAGGGCGTCCGAAGGTGGCGCGGCCTATCATGACGGCATCGACGCCATAGCGGTCGAAGGCTTGCCGCGCCTCTTCGGCAGAGGTGATGTCGCCGTTGCCGATGATGGGGATATGCATGCGGGGATTGGCCTTCACCAGTCCGATGTTCGTCCAGTCGGCGTCGCCCATGTACATCTGTGCTCTTGTGCGGCCGTGGATGGTCAATGCCTTGATGCCGCAGTCCTGCAAGCGCTCGGCCAGGTCGACGATGAAGGGCGTGCCGTCGGGCAAAAGGAGGTGCTTTTCGTCCCAAGCCAAACGGGTCTTGACGGTGACGGGCGTGTCGGGGACAGCCTCCACGACAGCCTTTGTTATCTCGAGGATGCCGGGAACATTCTGCAGCATGCCGGCTCCGGCACCTTTGCTTGCGACCTTCTTGACAGGACAGCCGAAGTTGATGTCGAGCACGTCGGGGTGCGCCTGTTCAACGACGATACGTGCCGCCTCGCGCATCGCATCGACGTCCTTGCCGTAAATCTGTATGGCGACGGGTCGCTCCTCGGGGCAAATCTGCAGTTTCAGGAGGCTTTTGTTGACGAGACGGATGAGGGCGTCGCTCGAGACGAACTCCGAATAGACCATAGCCGCGCCCATCTGTCGGCAAAGCAGACGGAAGCCGATATCCGTCACGTCCTCCATCGGCGCCAGTAGCACAGGGCGCTCCCCCAGGTCAATCGTTCCAATCTTCACTGTTCTTTTTAATTAAGAATTAAGAAAGAAGAATTAAGAATTAAGAAAGAAGAATTAAAAATAAAACAAAGGAGAAGTATGATTTATGAATTATGAATTATGAATTGACTTAAAGGCCAGGGCGTACATTTTCATTTGCTTGAGCATCGCGCCGAGTCCGTTGCTTCGCGTCGGCGAGAGGTGTTCGCGCAGGCCAATGCGGTCGATGAAGTAGAGGTCGGCATCGAGTATCTCCTGTGGCGTGTGGCCGGAGAGAACGCGTACAAGCAAAGCGACGATGCCTTTCACGATGAGCGCGTCGCTCTCAGCGCGAAAATGCACCATTCCATCGATAAAATCGGCCTGCAACCACACACGGCTCTGGCAACCGTCGATGAGGTTTTGTTCCGTCTTATATTGTTCGTCGAGGGGCGGCTGCTCACTGCCCATGTCGATGAGCAGCTGGTAGCGGTCCATCCAATCGTCGAAGTCGCTGAACTCGGCGATAATGTCGTCTTGGATTTGGTTGATGGGAATAATGGGGTTTATGGACATGATGGGGTGGGATAACTATTGTTCATTGTAAATCAACTGCGTTAAAGTTTGCCCGACTGCTTCGAGGACGTTCGGGTCGATGTTATCGGGCGTGTCTTTTATCGTGTGCCACGTGGGGCCGAAGCTGCTCGAACCATCTTTATAATAAGGTATGATGTCGATGCACGGCACGCCGGCTGCGTTGACGTTTACGTGGTCGTCGGTGACGTATCCAGCATCGGTGAGGGGGAAGAACTGCCTGTATCCGAGCTGCCCTGCCAATTGCCAGACGAGGTTGACGATAGGCTGAGCCAGCTGCCTGCTGATGCCTTCGCGGGAGAACGTAGCGCCGAAGCCGCCCACCATGTCGAGCAGTACGCCGTAGCGTGCTTTGTAGCCATCGGCCCTGGCGCGTTCGGCCCAGACCTTCGAGCCGAGGCACCATGTGTCGGACGCGCCGAGACGGTCCTCCTCGAAGAGCGGGGTGCCCAGGTCCTCAGCGTCGAAGCATATCATGTCAACGCCCACCTGGACGGGCTTCTCCTGTATGAGTCGGCATATCTCGAGCATGACGGCGACGCCGCTTGCGCCATCGTTGGCCGCCAGAACAGGTGTGCGATGGTTCGCCTCGTCGTCATCGTTGTCGGCCCAAGGGCGTGAGTCCCAGTGGGCACAGAGCAGGATGCGGTCGGGGTTGCTGGGGGCGATGCGCGCGATGATGTTTCGTGCGGGCAGCATCGAGCCGTCCCAGATGGTGACGTCAGCCGTCTGTTCCTCTACCTCAGCGCCAAACGCCTTGAAGCGCTCCACGATGTAGTCGCCGCACCGTCGCGAGGCGTCGCTGCCCGGCACGCGTGGGCCGAACTCGCACTGCTCTTTGATGTAGAGCATGGCATTGCTGGCAGAGAAGCGCGGACAGGAGGCGAGGGCGATGGTGTCGGCCTTCGAGGCGCTCCCTTTCGACTGACCGTCGCAGGAGGCAAGCATGAGGAATATAATGGCGGGAAGCCAGAAGATAACTCTTTTCATTTTTCCTTTTATTCGTTGTGACGTTATGACGGGATTTCGTTATAACGGGATTTGGGCCGACGCCATGACGCGCAGGAAGTTGCCTCCCATGATGAGGCGGATGTCCTGCTCGGAGAACTGCCTGCGGAGCAGGTGGCGCGTGAAGTTGATTATCTCGGAAGCGTCAGCGAGTCCCGGCACGCCGCCGTCGCCGTCGAAGTCGGTGCCGAGCCCCACATGCTCCACGCCCATTATCTTTGCAGCATGGCAGAGGTGGTCGACGGCGTCGACGACGGTGGCTGTGCCGTCGGAGCGGAGGAAACCGCTGTAGACGGTGGTCTGCGCCACACCGCCTGCCTTGGCGAGCGCCCGCAGTTGGTCGTCGGTGAGGTTGCGGGGATGGTCGCAGAGGGCACGTGCCGAGCTGTGGCTGCAGACGATGGGCACCTTGCTGAGCTCCAGCGCGTCGTAGAAGCTTTTTTCTGAGGCGTGGCTCATGTCGACGAGTATGCCGAGGCGGTTCATCTGCTCGACCACCTCACGCCCGAAGTCGCTGAGGCCTCCGTGCTCGTTGTTGCCGCGGGCGGAGTCGCATATGTCGTTGTCGCCGTTGTGGCAAAGCGTCATATAGACGATGCCGCGCTTCTTGAAGTATTCAAGCAAGCCGATGTTCTTGCCGATGGCATAGCCGTTCTCGATGCCTCGCAGGATGGCCTTCTTGCCTTGTGCCTTGAGTCGGAGGATGTCGTCTTCCGTCTCGGCGAGCCCCACGCGGTCGCCGTTGGCGCGCACCATCTCCTCGATTTGCGTGAGCAGGAGGTCGGCCTTTGCCGTCGCTATCTTGTAGGCCTCCTCATTGCGCTCGCCTTGCGGCAGATAAGCCACCATGATGGATGCATCGAGGCGGCCCTCGGTCATCTTAGGCAGGTCGACGAGCACGCGGTCGGTACGCGAGGCGAACATCGAGATGTTCTCGCGGCTGTTGTCTGTGAAGAACATGGGCGTGTCGCAATGACTGTCCAGGATAATCGATGTGTCGTGGATGCGCTTGGCCTCAGCGAAGGTGCGTGCTTCGTTGATAAGCCAGCGGAAGAGCGACATGTGGCTTTCGTCGTTGTTCAGGATGAAGCACTCGGGGTGCCACTGTACGCCGAGCAACGCCTTGTGTTCGCTCGACTCCACCGCCTCGATGATGCCGTCGGGGCTCGTGGCGGAGACCTTCAGATGAGGTCCCGGGTCTCTTACCGCCTGATGATGGAAGGAGTTGACCGCCAGCTTCTGCTTGTTGCCGAATGCGCTTTGCAGGATGCTTCCCTCCTCGATGTTGACCGTGTGGGAAGCGGTGTAGCGTGGCATGTCCTGCGAGTGCTTTATTATTGAAGATTGGAGATTCTGGGTTTCGCATTCCCCTTCAATATTCAATTTTCCATTTTCAATGATATAGATGTCCTGCCAGACTTTGCCGCCGAGTACAGCGGCCATCACCTGTATGCCGCGACAGATGCCGAGCGTCGGTATCTGGCGATGGAAGGCTTCGCGTGCGAGGAAGAGCTCCGTCTCGTCGCGCTCGGGGCATACGCTGCGCAGCTGTGGCAGCGGTTCTTCGCCCAGGAGGAGCGGGTTGATGTCTCCGCCGCCCGACAGCACGATGCCGTCGAGCGTATCGAGCAACGAGAGGATGGCCTCCTTGTCCTTATGAGGGGGGATGACGACCGGCGTGCCTCCCGCCTTGAGAACAGAGAGGTAGTAGCCTGGCGCCAGTTCGCAGCCCTTGTCACCACAGTTGCCCGTAATGCCGATTAGTGGGTTCTTGTGTATCATGCTTCTTCGAGGACGGTTGGTTTTGTTTCTGCGTGCTGAGCTCCGATGGGTACCTCCTTCTTGATGCTCTGCTTGAGGGAGATGAGCGTTTCGGTCGAGACGACGCCGTCGATTTCCTGCAGGCGGTCGTTCAAGAGCGTCATCAGGTGGGCGTTGTCCTTCGCATAGAGCTTGATGAGCATAGTGTAGGGGCCGGTCGTGAAGTGGCACTCCACGATTTCGGGTATCTTCTCGAACTCCTCGACGACTTTCTTGTATAGCGAACCCCTTTCGAGCGTGATGCCGACATAGGTGCAGGTGTTGTATCCGAGGCAAGCGGGGTCCACGTGGAAGCCGCTGCCGATGATGACGCCGGCATCGACGAGGTGCTGCACGCGCTGGTGAACGGCCGCACGGCTCACGCCACAAACTTCAGCCACTTCCTTGAAGGGAATGCGGGCATTGCAGGAAATCATCTCGAGAATCTTTTTGTCCAAATCATCTACTTTAAACATAATAATAATGGTTATAGGTTATAAAAATGATAGCAAAAGTACGGATTATTTTTCAAATTGCAATGAAAAAACGGGAAAAATTGCTTGCAGACGCACGTTTTTCTTGCAAAATGCAATCAAGGGGCACGTCGGAAGGGGAATTTCGACGGCAATGGAAAGAAAACGCATGCAGAGGCGTCGGCCGACGCTTGCTGTGGGAATCGACTTTCCTTGCTGTGGGAAAAGCCGACGCTTGCTGTGGGAAATGGCGTTCCTTGCTGTGGGAAAAAACGACGCTTGCTGTCAGCTCTTGATGTTCCTCGGGTGGTGCTCCAGGATCTCCTGCCTCAAATGGCTCTTGTCGATGTGCATGTAGATCTCCGTCGTGCCGATGTCTTCGTGCCCGAGCATCGCTTGGATGGCCCGCAGATTGGCACCGCCCTCCAGGAGCTGCGTGGCGAAGCTGTGGCGGAATGTGTGCGGACTGATGCTCTTCTTGATACCCGCCTGCTCGGCATACGCCTTGATATAGACGAAGAGAGAGATGCGGCTGAGGTGCTTGCCGCGTCGCAGGGAGATGAACACGTAGTCCTCCTCGCCCGGCTTTACCGTGATGTCCTGCCGCACGACGAACCATTGCCGCAGCTTCTCGATGGCGCCCTCGCCGATGGGAACCAACCGCTCCTTCCTCCCCTTGCCGTGAACGCGGATGTACCCCTCCTCGAGATAGAGCTCGCTTAGCTTCAAGTTGACCAGTTCGCTGATACGCAGGCCGCAGCTGAACAGCACCTCTATGATGGCCAAATCGCGTATGCCCTCCGGTTTGCTCAGGTCGATGGCGGCCTCGATGGCGTCTATCTCGGGCAGACTCAACACCTCGGGCAGGTGCTTCCCTATCTTCGGACTCTCCAACAGCTCAGTAGGGTCGGTCTCTATCTCCTTCTCGATGGTCAGGAAGCGATAGAACGAACGCACGCCGCTCAGTATTCGCGCCACCGAGCGCGGCCCGACACCCAGCTCCTGCAAAGCCTTCGCGAAGTGGTCCAGCTGCTCGAGCGTCACCCGACGGAAGTCGATGCCCTCGTCGGCATAATAGTTCAGGAGCTTCTGCAGGTCCTTAAGGTAGGCGTCGAGCGTGTTGGCGGTGTACGACCGCTCAAGTCGCAGGTACTGGAAGTAGCGGCGAAGGATGGCGTTGCCCACAACATTCGTATTTGTCAGTTCATAGTGCATAATACATATTATATAATGAAGAATGAAGCGAGAAGAATGCAGAAATTGCCACCGCCGTACAGTTCACGCGGCATTCCCAATTCCACATTTTTCGTCTTTTAAGGAAAAAATTCTTCATTCTTCATTCTTAATTCTTCATTATTTTATTACCTTTGTAGCAGAAACTAACACTTTTCGACCACAAAGATACAGTTTTATTATGAGAATTCAAATTATTAATGGCCCAAATCTTAACCTTTTGGGCGTTCGCGAGCCTGAAATCTACGGCAAACGCGCATGGGAAGACTACCTCAAGGAACTGCGGGCACGCTTCCCGAAGGTACGCATCGACTACTTCCAGAGCAACCTTGAGGGCGAAATCATCAACAAGATTCACGAGGTCGGCTTTGACCGCGACGGCATCGTCCTCAACGCAGGAGCATACACGCACACCAGCATCGCCATACTCGATGCTCTGCGCAGCGTGAGCACGCCCACCGTTGAGGTGCACATCAGCAACGTCTATCAGCGCGAAGAGTTCCGTCGGCGCTCCATCATCAGCCCGGGTTGCGTGGGCTTCGTCGGCGGCTTCGGACTCGACAGCTATCGCCTCGCCATCGAAGCTTTGATAGATAACGCGGCCCAGGCTAAGACCGAGTAAATGTCGCTCGAGGAGTATATCCTTCGGCACATCGACGCGGAGGGCGACTACTTGCATGCCCTGTGGCGAGACACGCAACTGCGACTGTCGTACGGTCAGATGGCAAGCGGCCACCTTCAGGGGCGCGTGCTGAAGATGCTCATACAGATGGCAAAGCCGCTGCGAGTGCTCGAGTTGGGCACTTTCAGCGGCTACGCTACTTTATGCATGGCGGAGGGATTGGGGCCGGATGCCGAGATACACACCTTCGAGGTGTTTGACGAGAACGAGGACTTCCTGCGGCATTGGTTCGAGGGAAGCGCCTACAAGGACAAGATTCACCTTCACATCGGCGATGCCCTGCAGCTTGTCCCCGAGATGCAGGAGCAGTGGGACTTCGCCTTTATTGATGCCGACAAGCGGGAATACACGGCATACTACGAGATGCTTCTGCCCAGGATGCGCCCCGGAGGCTTTATCGTGGCCGACAATACCTTGTGGTACGGCCACGTCCTCGAGGAGGCGCGCGACAGCGACTTGCAGACGCGCGGCGTTCAGGCCTTCAATGAAATGGTGGCGCAAGACAATCGCGTGGAGAAGGTCATACTACCCCTGCGCGACGGCCTCAGCATCATCAGGAAGAAGCCTTAAGTCTGCCGTTATGACGTGATAGCGGGATGACGTCATCACATCCAGTTTATTTCTTCGGCTCCTCTACAACCCTGATGGGCGGCACGCCGTAGAGGACCCTCACCCTATCAACGGGCTGTTTCTTGTCGACGACTCCCGGCGGCGGTCCGTACAGTTCAACCGTGCCGTCGCTTTTCTGCACCTTCTTGGTCGTCTTGCATGCCGCGAAGCCCAGCAGCGTGATGAGCGAACCCAGCATTAAGCGCCAGAATGAACGAATTTTCTTTCCCATCTTGACATTTACCATTTAATCATTTATTCAACTTTCGGAAGTTATGTTTTTATGGGAGTTAAAGAAGTTAAAGAAGTTAGCGAGCTTTGCTCGCTTGGGGAAGTTAAAGGACAATAGCTTTTGCAGCCGAATACGGGGCTGAATGCAAACCGCATCCCAAGGTATCGTCCTTTAACTTCTTTAACTTCTTTAACTTCATTAACTTCCGAAACTTAAATCATTTACCATTTACCATTTTATTTTCTCCCCTTAGAGGGGGAGGAAGGCGGGGTCTTTCATTTTCTTCATGTGGCAGAGTAACAATTTGCCGTCGTTGTCGCGCAGATGCATGCCGCCGCCTTCGCAGTAGCGCCAGTAGCGGCAGCCTTTGCAGTCGCCGGTCTTCATCCATTGGCGGTCGCGATGCGGCTGGAAGCGTTGCTCCCAGACCTGCATGAAGTCGTCCTCGTAGATGTTTCCCTGACGGTAATTCGACCTGATGCTCGTGCAGGCGCTGATGCCTCCATCGACGAGGACTGACGCCACCGTGACCCCTGCCACGCAGCGAAACATCCAGTCCCTCACGTCGCCCTCGTACGGCCCAAGGAATCCTTCGCAGCCGTACGACGCATGAATCCGGCCCTCCTGACGTGTCTCGCGGATGAAGTCGAGCAGTCCGCGGAGCTGTTCCCCCGTGAGCTGCAGCTCCTTGTCCTGCGCCGCGCGGCCCACCGGGAAGATGGTGGCGAGCCGCCAGTCCGCGACGCCTTTGTCGATGAGAAACGTCTTGAGCTCGGGCAGCATGTCATAGTTGTGCTGATGCACGCAGGTCATCACGTCATAGACGAGCGTCGGGTCGCGCACTATCATGTCGATGGCCTGGCTTGCCATGCGGAAGCAGTCGGGGTTGCGACGCAGCCAGGTGTGCTGCTCTTCCAGTCCGTCGAGGCTGATTGTCACGGAGCAGAGGCCCGCGTCCTTCAGGTCGTCGAGCATCTGGGGCGTGAGCAGCAGGCCGTTCGTCACCATTCCCCAGGGGAAGCCACGCGTCGAGATGCCTCGCGCGCACTCCACGACGTCCTCCCTCACCAGCGGCTCTCCGCCTCCGAGAATGATGAAGACGTCCCTCGGATTGCGTTTCCTGGCTATCCCGTCCAGCACGCGGAAGAAGTCCTCGCGCGGCATGTCGGGCACCATGGCAGCCTGTCGGCAGTCGCTCCCGCAGTGGCGGCAATGGATGTTGCAGCGCACGGTGCTCTCCCAGAAGAGTTGCCTGAGCGGATGCTCCTCGCGGAGGCTCTTCGTCAGGAGCCTCGAAGCCTCGAGCGCAACGGTACGCCTTATACCTAACTTCTCGTCGTTCATGTGGCAAAGATACGAAAAAATGAAGAATGAAGAATGAAGAATGAAGAATTTTTTCCTCATTCTTAGCATTACTTAACATGACCGGATTATAGAGATAGCCTGAAATGGTTTTAAACTTGACGCGTCTAATCTCTTCACTAATCGTTACTGATTACGTCACTAATCGTTCATAGTTCGTTGCTGCATGGCGACAAAGCAATTGCTGCATGGCGACAAAGCAATTGCTGCATCGCCATGCAGCAATCAACTATGCCTGTCATGTCGGGCAAAAATGCCTGTCAGATGGGGCAACAAAAAAGGAGCAGCACCCCGAGGGATGCTGCTCCGTTGTCTTGGATGTAACGTCAGTTTATGAGACCTCAATGGCCTTGCTGAGTTTCTTCTCTTCCTTCACCGTCTTGGGCATCGTGACGGTCAGGATGCCGTCCTCAACCTTAGCGGAGATCTTGTCGCGCTCCACGTTGTCGGGCAAAGTGTAGTTCTGTTCGTAGTTGCTGTACGAGAACTCGCGTCTCAGGTAGTGATGCTTCTTGTCCTCGTGCTTGTGTTCGCACTTGTTCTCAATGGCGATGGTCAGGTTACCGTCTTCGTTGATGTTGACCCTGCAGTACTCTTTCTTGATGCCGGGTGCTGCGAGCTCCATCGTGTAAGCATCTTCACTCTCCTTTACATTGACGGCCGGTGCTGTGCTGTTGGCGCGAGGCATAAGGTCAGTGTTAAAGAAATCTTCAAACAATGTTGGCATCCAACTGTTTCTAAACATTACTGGTAACATAATTGTGTCCTCCTATTTTTGTTTATTAGTTAATTAATTTGTTTTCTTTTTTGTTGCCTCTGCTTTCGCTTCAGCTTTCACAAACAAGAGGAACAAGTTCCGTGCCAATGCCGAAAGTGACAAGATAGTGGACAAATGAGGACAAACGTGGACAGAATGGCAGAAAAAGAGAGCTCGCCCATGCCCTGAAGCATGAGCGAGCTCGCTGGACTCAGTCTCTTACTTAATGACAACCTTCTTGTTGCCTACGATGTTGATGCCGCGCTGCATCTTGCTGAGGCGCTGGCCTGCAACGTTGTAGATGGCATCGGCAGCGTTAAGGGTAGCGTCAACCTTGCTGATGCCGGTCGCATCGTCTTCAAAGCCAACGAAGTCCTTGACGCCTTCTCCGTCAGAACGTATCACCAGATAAGCCTTACCGGCAGGAATGGTGCTTCCGTCTGTCACTCTATAGAAGCCAATGCCATCAACGCCATCGGCCAGGACATACTGGGTGCCGTCGGCCGTCACATTGTCTGTAGCGGGCACGAGGTCGTTGACGGGAACATCGGGCACTTCGCTTGTCGTATAGGCGAAGCTGTATTCGCCGGCATCAGCCTTGACGATGACGGGCTCGCCGGCGGGTATGCCTTGGGTAATAGGCAGGAGGGAAGCGTAGTCGCCATTGACCTTGACGGCGAAGACTTCAACGGATGCGTCGGCAGGAATCTCGAGATTCTCCTCTGCCACCATCGTTGCGTAGCCGACCTCGCTCACAACGAGAGTCTGTTCGGTAGGCACTACCACGTCGCTCACCTTCTTGTAGAACTTGAAGGTCTGATCTGCGATATTCGCCTGGATAGAGCCATCGCTGGCCAGCTTATAGCAACGCCAGTCATGAGAGTTGTAGATGCCGATGTATCTCTGTTCTGTTGTTTCTGTTGTGGTCAGGTAGCCCTGGTCCACGGTGAAGTGCATAGCATCACCTGTTCCGACGCGGACGCCGTTGTTGGAATTCATGCAGTAGAGCCATGTCTCTGCACTCCCATAGGGATAGAAGACGTAACCTAAGGACTCATCTTTGACGGTCCACTTGATGTTGTCGGCAACGGCACTCGTGATCTTGTCGCCTTCTACGGTTACTGCCACAGCTGCAGGAGCGCTGGCTGCACCCTTGTCGTTGGACATTGCGAAGGTATCGCCGTTGTCACCCACGATGACGAAGACGTCGGTGGCTGTGAGTTCGTCGAGAGCTACTTCAACCCAATTCTCCGTGCCGGGCGTGGGAGGCGTCTCCTGCTCTACTACAGTAGCATTGACGGTGACATCATAGGCGGGCATGCTGAAGCTAAAGACTGTTTCTGTGGTACCCGGTGAAAGGGTTACATCCTGTCCCTCTTCTGCACCGCTGACGGTGAGGCTTTCCAACTCATAACCTTCTGCGATGCTGAGCGCCAGGGTTACCTCAGTGCCTTCTGTCACTTGGGCATTCTCGCCATTCTGCAGGAGCGTCTCGCCGCCATAGTTGGCGGTGATGGTTACGTTCTCAGGATTGGCAATCGCAAGGGTGTAGCTTTCGGGAACGATATCGCTGTACTTTTGCAGGTTGATGTTTCCGAGGCCTACATTGCCCGTTACCTTCTCCGAGTAGATCCACTTGATGTAGCGGATGTCCTCGCCGAGGTCGCGGATTGTCTTAGTCTCCGCAGTGCCAAGCTCTGTATAGGTAACGATGGTGCCATACTCTTCGCCGTCCTCAGACACCTGCACCTTGAAGGTGCCGCCGCTGAAGCTGTTGCCCTGGATGTCGAATGACAGCACGCCAGGACGCTCGTCGAAGGCCAGGACGATAAAGTCGCCCGTGCCGTCGAACTTCAGATGTGGCGCATTCTTATAGTCCGTGCCAAGGCCTTCCTGAGTCAGGCCGGCCGTCGTTTCAATGTCTGCCTTGACGCCGTCGAAGCTGAAGGGCAGCTCTGCATATTCCTCCTCAACGGGAGCTACGTAAGCTTCCTGCGTGAGGGTCACTTCCTTACTTACACCGCCATAACTGAGGACGATGTTTGCCGTACGTTCTGCGCCATCGTTGGCTTCACATTCTATCATCACTCTGTCGAACGACTTCGTGCTCGGAGTGAGGCTGGTAATCCAGGCGGCTGTCGTTGTAGCCGTCAGCTCTGCACCATCTATGGGGTTCTCGATGCTGTACATCAGCTCATAGTACGTGACGTCGGCAGCGATGGTTGCATTCTCGGCCACGATGACAGGATCAGGAACGGCGGGATGCGTCAGGGAAATCAATTGGCAGCCTTGGCCGAACTCATAGGTCGTGACATACTTCTTCAAAGTACCCTTCACGACGACAACGTCGCCGACTGCAACGGTCGATGCGTCGGCAGCATCGGTGCTTACGCAGCGGTATGCCTGCAGGAAGTCTGCGTCGCCCTCTGCATCAACGAAGTTGAAGGTAATGTTGTTGTGCTCCGTGCTCCATGCCGTCGGGATTTCAGTAACGATACCGGTGGCATAAACGTCTGTCAGGCCTGCATTGGCATCGATGGCAGCGCGGGCATCAGCAACAGTATATGGGTCGGCCTCTGTACCTTCATGAGCAAGGATGGCATAGGTGGCTGTCGCTACAGGACTCACGTCAGTACCCTTCACGGCAATGGCCTTGAAGGTTGTGGTCGTGCTGACAGGGATGGCTCCTTCGTACTGAGTGCTCTCGGTGGTAGGCTCTGTGCCGTCGGTCGTGTAATAAATGATGGCATCGGACACTTCACTACTGATGACTACCCTCAGAGCAGAGGTATATATGCCGGCATCAGGAGAGAAGACAGGAGCCGCGAGGGCTACTGCAGGATGTGTCAGGGAAACCAGTTCGCAGCCTTGAGCGAACTCGTATGTTGAGCCGTACTTCGTCAGGTTACCGTAAACGACGACAACGTCACCCACCTGAACGTCCGGAGCATCAGCACCTGTACAGCGATAAGCCTGCAGGAAGTCTGCATCGCCTTCTGCATCAACAAAGTTGAATGTGATGTTCTTATACTCTGCGCTATACGCTGTGGGGATGGCAGAGACGATACCCGTGGCATAGACGCCCTGCGTGCCTGTGCCGGCATCGATGGCAGCACGAGCCTCAGCGACGGTATAGGGGACGGTCTTTGTGAAGGTCTTTGAGGCAACGTCACTGTCGTTCATGCCGCTCTTTGTGGCTTTTGCCTGGATGGTTGTCGTCTCGGTTAGGGTGAAGGGTTCGCTGTAAGTTTCCCAAGTATCGCCACCCGTATTGTAGAGAATGGCAGCACCCTCTGTGCCGCAAGCAATGCTGACCTCTGTTGAAGTAAGGAAGTTCTCAACACCCATGATGATGGGAGTGGCCACGGAAGGAGTGACGCCTGCAGCTACATAAGTGACGGTGATGGTCTTGAAGTCCGTTCTTGCTGTAGGAGAAAATGTGGCTACACCATCGGCTACTGTAAACGTACACGTTGGGGTGGAAACAACATTTGTCACAGTATAGCCCTCTTCAGCAGAAATGCGTACAGTACCGCCGCTGTACATACGCCAGGAACCGTTCGAGGAGGTGTAATACTTTCCGTTGTTTCCGCCACCCTGGGCTTCAACTGTAATAGGAGAAATCGTATAACTTGTATACGCAACTCCATTTTCCCATGAATTCGCCGCAGCAATGGCGGGGAAGTCAAACGTCACTTCCTCTGCACTTACTGCGCTTGAGAAAGCTGTTGTCATAATGGCAGCTATCAAGCAGACACGCAGCCAAAGTTTGTTAAGTAGATTTTGTTTCATTGTTGATATAAATAAATAAAAGGTTATTGATGATTTGTCAGTCGGTTGTTTCTGCTTGTCAAGCCATAGCTTCGCAATTCGCTTGCAAAAATATACATATTTATAATGCGCGCAAAGGAAAGAGGGAAATAAATTCGTCTAAATTGAGGAAACGACATTTTAAGATGCCAAACGGCACACTCGAAGACCGGGGAACAAGGCCATCCAACTTCCTCTCAATCGGAAAACCTCAAATAAATTTGGTTATTTACTCACTTATTCGTACCTTTGCACCCAATATCACGTAACGCACCATGCAATTTAATAAAAAATATCTGGAAAAACTCGGCGTCGCCATCGAACTGACGGCCTTTGCTCCGGAGAAGAAAAC
>CAMJOE010000002.1:0-49014 GCA_946407485.1 uncultured Prevotellaceae bacterium
CAAGGCGTGCCGCCTCGTCGTAATAGACCTGCTCCATCCGGTCCGACGACGCGCAAAAGATTCCGATGTTACTGTTCATACTTCAAAAGCCCCCATAAGGGAATATCAAACGCCGCGTGCGGGGATTTCGGTCTCCGCGTGCGGCGTTTTTTGTTTCTATGGCAGAATGCTTATCGCTGCTTGCGACGGGCCAATGGGTCGCCGCTGTTTCCGTCGGTCATGCTTGGCTCCACCTCGGGAATCAGCTCGAGTATCTTGCCATCACGGCACACGACAAGACTCTGACGGGCTGCGCCGGCACGTTGCAACAGGCGGTACTGCGCCTTGCGAACGCCTTCGTCTATCAGGCGTTGCATCTCGAGTATCTCTTTCTCTTTCATGCTTTCTCGCCCTCCTCCGGCTTGCCAAATTTCTCTTGAAGCTTTGCGTAAGCCTCTTCTTCATAAACCATTACCTTGTCTCCGCCCAGCCCTGATGCGAGATGGACCGCGGGGCAGTCGCTGTTATCATAAAGCGACCAGCTGTCCACGACTGGCATATAGAGCTGGAACAGGTTGCTCAAACCAGCATCGTAGCGACGCAAGATGACGTCCGTCGGTATGTTGTGACCGCCCATTGCCACGCGTTTTGCCACTCGGGCAACGGCCTGCTCGGGCGTGCTCAGCAGGAAGAACAGCAGCGTCACAAAGTAGCCGCGCTTCTGCGCCTGCTTGATGAGCTTCACGTACGACCGCGTCGCCAACGTCGTCTCGAAGGCAAAGGTCTCGCCTTCCTTCAGCAGATAGATGATGCGGTCTATCATGAGTCGGCCAGCTTGAATGGCCACGCCTTCAGGATTGAAGGGCGAGAGACCGGCTGCTATCTCGTCGGCATTGACGAATTCGCGGCAACCCAACATCTCCGGCAGCACCGTGAACGAGGCAGTTGTCTTGCCTGCACCGTTGCAGCCGGCTATGATGTAGAGGTTCATTTTCTTCTTTTCCATATCTCTTTTATTTGTTTTTTCCTTTCTTCTTGATGCTTGGAATGGCCTCGCCCTTGAGCAAATCGGGCCGGAGCCTCTGCGTCCGCTCCAGGCTTTGCTGCAATTCCCACTCCTTTATCAGGCGTTCGTTGCCCGACAGCAACACCTCCGGCACCTTCCAGCCTTTGTATTCTGCCGGCCTTGTATAGACGGGAGCGGCCAGGAGGTTGTCCTGAAACGAGTCGGAGAGCGCGCTTTGCTCGTCGCCGATGGCACCAGGCAGGATGCGCACGATGGCGTCTGCCATCACCGCCGCCGCAAGTTCGCCGCCCGTCAGGACATAGTCGCCGATGCTCACCTCCTTCGTGATGAGGTGCTCGCGAATGCGGTAGTCGATGCCTTTATAGTGTCCGCAGAGGATGATGATGTTCTCGCAGAGCGAAAGGCTATTGGCCATCGGCTGGTCGAACTGCTCGCCGTCGGGCGTCGTGAAGATGATTTCGTCGTAATGACGTTCAGACGTCAGAGCCGAGATGCAGCGGTCGATGGGTTCACACTGCATGACCATGCCTGCGAAACCACCGAAGGGGTAATCGTCCACGCGTCGCCACTTGTCCAGTGTGTAGTCGCGAAGATTGTGGATGTGTATCTCCACCAAACCCTTCTTCTGTGCTCTGCCGACGATGGACTCCTGCATGAAGCCCTGAATCAGCTCGGGCAGTACGGTGATGATGTCTATTCGCATATCTAAGCTCGCTTATTCGCAGATTCCTATTATCTCGTTTACGCTGGCGAAACCATGTTTCTCGAGGTATTCGTCGATGCCCTGTGCAACCTTGACACTAACGGTCGGGTCGAGGAAATTGGCTGTTCCTATCTCGATTGCTGAAGCTCCCGCCAACAGGAACTCCACTGCATCCTTTGCGTTGCTGATGCCACCGAGGCCGATGACAGGCAGCTTGACGGCATGAGCCACCTGATAAACCATCCGCAGGGCTACTGGTTTGATGCAAGGACCACTGAGCCCACCTGTGCCGATGCTCAGGATGCGTTTGCGCTTTTCGATGTCGATGGCCATTCCCATCAAAGTATTGATGAGGCTAACCGCATCGGCACCAGCGTCTTGCACGGCAAGGGCAATGTCCGTGATGCTGGTCACGTTCGGCGAGAGCTTCACGATGAGTGTCTTCCTGTAAGCCTCTCTGACGGCCTTCACGACGCTGGCTGCGCCCTCGGTAGTCGTGCCGAAAGCCATACCGCCGTGTTTCACGTTGGGACACGAGATGTTGAGCTCGATGGCAGGAATGCAGTCAAGTTCATTGATGCGGGCTGCGCACTCAGCATAGTCCTCAGGGCTGTTGCCGGACACATTCACAATCATGTTGGTCCGGATATCCTTTATCTGAGGATAGATGTGCTGGCAAAAGTAGTCGACGCCCTTGTTCTGGAGGCCCACGCAATTGAGCATCCCCTGCGCCGTCTCTGCCATTCGGGGATAGGGATTGCCCTCGCGAGGCTCGAGCGTGGTGCCTTTCACGATGATGCCTCCCAGTTGGCTCAGGTCGATAAAGTCTTCGTACTCAATGCCATAACCAAAGGTTCCGCTCGCCGTAAGCACGGGATTGTTGAGCTCCAAGCCCGCTATGTTCACTCGCAAATCTGCCATCTTTGTCTTTCTTTTACAGTATCTTTATCAACCACCCTGGTGTAGTTGCCAAACTTAACACGTCAACTTTATCATTTTAACACGTTAACTTTGCCAACTTAACACGTCAACTTTGCAATTTAACTACGCCACGTTTTGAGACGTTACCATTTTAGTTTCTCGACATCGAACACCGGCCCTTCCTTGCAGACACAGACATTGCCGTCTTTTGTCTCTTCGACGCAGCAAAGGCAGGCGCCCAAGCCGCAAGCCATCATGTTTTCCAAGCTGACTTCACACGGGGTTCCCGTCCGTTTTGCATAGGAAGCCATTGCCATCATCATAGGTTTAGGACCGCAAACAGAGATGTTGTCGAACTTCTCTCTCTGCAACAGGCTGTGCTGCGTGACGAAACCTTTTTCGCCTTCCGACCCGTCTTCTGTGGTGACATAAACGTCGCCCTGGGCACGATACTTGTCGAGCAAAAGCAGGTCGGACTTGCTGCGGGCGCCAAGCAGAAACGTGGGCCGGATGCCCATCCGCTGCATAGCCTCTCCCATGAACAGGAGGGGAGCGATGCCGACACCGCCTCCAACGAGCAAGAACTTCTGATTGAGCGACTTAGGCATCGTGAAACCCTTGCCCAAAGGCAATATAGCATTCAGCGTCGAGCCAGGTCGCTTCTCCCAAAGCGACGCGGTACCTTTGCCGACTCTCTGTATCAGAAAGCTCACCTCATTCTTCTCATAATCAACACTATGCAGGCTGATGGGGCGACGCAGGAACGTATCCTTGCTGTCGTCGATGCGAAGCTGGGCAAACTGTCCCGGGCACATCTCGGGAAGAGGGCCAGTGGGATTGGTCGCCGCAAGCAGGAGATAACGCTCACTCAGCTGCTCGACAGAGGTGACTCGCAAGTCCAAAACGTACTTCCTCATATACATTATTATATATATCGCGCTGCAAAGATACGACAATAGCAAGAGAAATACAAGCAAAACAACTAAAAATGTTCCGTATTCGATCTGTGAGTGCCAGCAGCCCGACCAAGTCAAGGTACAACTCGACAAAGCCAAAGCGCAATAAAAAACGGAACAAAAACCTATGCTCCGACATTGGTCGTCACTTAATTCGACTTCACTCAGGGGTTAAGAAGAACATACTGACGGGTCAGGGCGACAAAACTCAGGAGTCAGGGAAACGACACCCATTACTCAGCACGAAGTATGCCAACGGTTATGACGACAAGCTTCATTTCTCAGCATGAAATGCGTCATCTTTTAGGACGACTGGTTTCATTTCTCAACATGAAATGCGTCATCTTTTAGGACGACTGGTTTCATTTCTCAACATGAAATGCGTCATCATTTAGGACGGCAGGCTTCATTTCTCTGCATGAAAGGCGCCATCTTTTAGGACGACTGGCTTCATTACTTTGCGGAGAAAGTTTCGAAAGTTCCGTCGTCGTAGAAGACTCTGATTTCTGCAATGCGGCGCGATGGTTTGTCAAATATTTTTCTATCCGACGTCAAATTGGGTGTTTGAGGGGGCGTCTGTTGAGGGCTTGAAAGCTGGTCCATGAAGTTGGGTTGGATGGGCAGACCGGATACAGGAGATGAGGTGACTGGCGAACCACCGTCAATCGTCTCGGTTGATGGAGAAACCTGAGAGCCGGAGACAAACATCTCGCCATTTCCGTTAAGCAACCAGTCCATGTTGACCTCCGGAAAACGTTCGTGAATATTATTGAGCGTGTTGAGCGACGCGTTGTTCCTGCCGCTGAAGATACTCGAAAGCGTTCCCGGGGATATACATATCTCTTCAGCAAAATTCTTCTGCGACATTCCCATGTGCCTCATGAGAGCAATAATCCTGTCCTTCATAATGTATGTGCCTATCAGTTTTAATGTCAGTTTATGTCTCTAAACCGGTGCAAAGGTACAAAATAAAGTTTAAATAACAAAACTTTTGCTTTGGAAATTCAACGAAACTTCATGCTAAACAGTTTACAAAACCACATTCACAAAACCAAATACAAAGCACAAAACTCAAAACTTTTGCAGCACGAAACTCCAAACATATCGCAAAACCAGCTTAAAGTAAGCAAGTTTCGCAAAACTGCATAAAGTTTTGGGTTAGATAACGTAATGTGGGGCAAAATCTAACGTAACGTGGCAAAACGCCCAGTTTTTTGCATCAGAAGGGCCTGCGCGTGCAGTTTTGTATCGCATTTTCTTTAGGAAAAATCTGTTATTCGCTGGTTTATAAAATGGTATGAGACACGAGTTGCCGTGCATAACTTTCCGTTTTAATATGCAACATGTAGAGTTTTGCTTTTGATAACTACATTCGCAAAGCAAAACATCGACACATCACATTAGAGGGTTTTGCGAATCAAACCGCCCCTCTTGTTTTGTTTTGCATGACAAGACGGAAGTTTATGTTTCCAAACCAAAACGCGGTGAAAGCACGCGAAAACAGGTAAAATCACGAAAAACGGCATTTTTTGCGTTCTTTCGGGGCAAGGGAAAGGTCGGCGAAATCCGTGCGATTCTCAGAGCGTCGCAATGCGATATAAGGTATTTTGTTTCAGTAGATAAGGCGCAAAATCGTGCTTCGCGAGCCGAAACGAAATAGAAAGAAATCAATGCAAAATGAAGAAGATGAGGTCTTGCAAAAGCTCCTCGTGGGGTGTTCTGACGCCTTCTACCCCCTTGCTTTTGGCGTCAGTTTTGCGTATTTCACCCAAAATTTGCATTACCTTCACGCCAGAGTAGTTCCTTCGCGCTGGTCCGATGTCCTGCCTGACCTTCCATTCCGTCTTCCCCAGCCAGGCAGCGATGCCCGCATCGCTTTTGTCGGGAGCATAATACGACAGCATAACGTCGGAAAAAAATGTAAATAAATTAGTCAGCGTCCTCGTGATGAAGAAGCTGCGCGGATTGCCTTGGTAGTATTTAACGATTTGATTGGCGCGGAAGATGTTGCGCATGGCGAGTGCGGACTGCAGTTCGAAGTCGTTGAAGTCCTTGCTCATGCCGGTCTGTTCCTCAACGAGCGCAGTCCCGACTACCCTATTTCCATTCAAAGCGAGAAGCAGCTTGTCCATCTCCGTCGTCAGTCGGCTGAGGTCGGAGCCCACGTGTCCGGCAAGCATTTGGATGGCTTGGGGTTCGATATCGACGTTGTGCTGACTGAAATATCGCGAGATGAAGGGTGCGAGTTGATTATCGAAGAGACGCTTGCTCTCGAAGACAACGCCCACCTGTTGCAAGGCTTTGGCGGCTGCTTTGCGTGCGTCGAGCTTGCCGTGCTTGTGGCAGAAGACGAGGACCGTGGTTGGTGTGAGGTGGGCGAGATAGGCATCGAGGCCTTCGAGGGAACGTATCGCCTGGGCTTCCCGCACGAGGACAACCCGCTTCTCCGCCATCATCGGATACGCATGAGCCAGTTCAATCACCTTGTCGATATCGACCTCAGCGCCATAGACGATGTCGAGGTTGAAGTCCTTTTCGTCCTCAGTCAGCACGGCATTCACGATGGCATCGCTCAGTTTGTCTATATAATAGTCCTCCTCGCCCATCAAGTAATAGACGGGAGCCACTTTCCGCGCCTTGAGGTCGCGCATGATGTCGTCGTAGGTGATGCCTCTCGCTGCCATAGATATAAAAGGTGAAAGGGTGAAAAATTGAAAAGGGGAAAGACTTAAAAGGTGAAAAGTAGAAAAGGTTAAAAGGTTAAATGGGGGAAAATTGAAAAGGCGAAAGGGTGAAGAAGTGAAAAGGGGAAAGGGTGAAGGTGTTTGCTCTTTTCACTTTTTCCCCTTTTCCCTTCTTCTTTTAATAGTCGAACTTCAGATGGCGGACGGTCTTCTTGTCCTGTTTAATCATTTCGAGAGCCTGGATGCCGATGTTCACGTGGTTCAGCACATAGCTTTCCGTCACCTGTCGGTCGCTTTCGCTCGTCTTCACGCCCTCTGGGGTCATGGGGTTGTCGCTGACGAGCAAGAGGGCTCCCGTAGGAATATGATTGGCGAAGCCACACGTGAAAAGCGTTGCCGTCTCCATATCGACAGCCATTGCCCTCGTTGTGCGTAGGTACTCCTTGAACTTGTCATCGTGCTCCCAGACACGGCGGTTGGTCGTATAGACCGTACCTGTCCAGTAGTCGAAGCCAAGGTCTCGGATTGTAGAGCTGACTGCGCGCTGCAACATGAACGCGGGCAGAGCGGGCACTTCGGGTGGGAAGTAGTCGTTGCTCGTACCCTCACCGCGGATGCCGGCGATGGGCAGGACGAGGTCGCCGCGTTGTGTCTTCGACGAAATGCCACCGCATTTCCCCAGGAAGAGGCAGGCTTTCGGCTTGATGGCGCTCAGCAAGTCCATGATGATGGCCGCATTCGGGCTGCCCATACCGAAGTTGATGATGGTGATGCCGTCAGCCGTCGCACATCGCATGTTCGAGGTGTAGGCGGGCTTTTCTATGCCGAAGTTGTCGCAGAAGATGTCCACATAATTATTGAAGTTCGTGAGCAGAATGTATGCTCCGAAGCTCTCGAGTGGCATTTGCGTGTATCTTGGCAACCAATTCTCAACGATTTCTTGCTTAGTCTTCATCTTTTATGTAATTTTGCAGCAAAGTTACAAAAAAAAGAAGAATGAGGGATGAAGAATGAAGAATTATTTTTCGATTTGAGGCATAATGGACACTCTTAACCTTCCGAAAACAGAGCTTAAAGTCACTACAAAGGCCGGGAAGCCTCATGTTTTTGACATTTTGAGGCGAAAATATGTGGCGCTGACGCCCGAAGAATGGGTTCGGCAGCAGTTCGTCCACTATTTGATCGGCCAGAAGGGTTATCCCGCAGAGTGCATCGGCAACGAAGTGTCCATCACATTGAACGGCACGAAGAAGCGTTGTGATTCAGTCGTCTATGGCGGACAGGCTGAGCCACTGATGATTATCGAGTACAAGGCGCCCACTGTTGACATCACGCAGCAGGCCTTCGAGCAGATAAGCCGATACAATATCCGCCTTCGAGTGAAGTGGCTCATCGTGAGCAACGGGCTGCAACATTACTGCTGCCGAATCGATTACGAACGAGGAACCTACCAGTTCGTCGAGGACATCCCGACCTTCGAGGACATCAAGTCGGAGTGAAGAACGGGAAGAGCTGTGCGATTGTCGATTTGACAGATTGCAACGGAATTGCCCGCATCACTATCTTTTTGCTATTATTGCACACGTCTCAAAACGAGGCAAAACAGGTCGCAAAACGTCGAAAATGCCGACGCAACACGATGCGAGAATCGTCGCAACACGTTGCGAGGACCAACGCAACACGTAGCAAAGGCCGACGCAACACGTAGCGTTTGCACTTCCTTCACGTGGCGTTTGCACTTCCTTCACGTGGCGTTTGCACTTCCTTCACGTGGCGTTTACAGAAATCGCACGTCAAAAAGTGTGCAAAAACACTCAGAAACGCCCCTTTTTGCTAAGTGGAGATGCCAATTTAAAGTTAAACGGCTGAAAGGTCAAAAGATTAGAAAGAAAACACCACCTGTAAATCAACCAGTTGCGAGAACAAGGCTTTTTAAGCCATTTTCTTTGAAAAAACGCCCCAAAGTATGGCATGAGCGATTTCAAGCCATTCTGAACGATTTCCCCAAAAGCAGGATGTAAGCAGAAATAGCGTTTTGATTTACATTTTTCCAAAAGCAAGAGGCGATACTACGCAACGTCACATCACCCGTTTTACCAAGACCAAGAAGCTTCGACTCCTGCCCTACTACCTCATTAGGTGAAGCATCTTGGAAGCGAATTGCAACAACGGAGTCGGCAAATGATTGAGGACGGTTTTCTTCAGCGAAGGCTTGAAGACGGTCGGCGGCACGGTCCATTTCGCGATTGCCTTTTCTCTGTCCGCCTTGAAGTCTTGGAAGAAAGCGTCCCTGTCCTGCGAGAAAAAGGTCTGACGGGCAAACAGGGGGTTGTGCTTTATCACGTCGCTGAGCTTGCAGGGGCGCATCTCCATCGTCGTTTCCAGTTGGGAAACAGCTCTCTCGCCCTTCTGCGTGTTGCAGACAATCGTGGACCAGTTCTTCTTCTGGAATGTGAGGTCGGGAAAGACGTCGGTAAGACCCTTGAAGTCTGCGATGGTAAGGTCGCCGGGCCTGTGCGGGTCGCGGTACTTGCAGTTTTTTCCGCAGGAGGGGCGAAGCGCGTTCTGTGAGAGGAAAAGCTGAATGTAGGGGTCTTTCACGACGTAGTGCGTCCCCCTCTTCGTCTCGACCCGGCTGAGATAATCCACTTCGAAATGTTTTCTTTTGGCACGGAACTGATAGGCCTTCACCTCTTCTCCGAAGAAGTCAGAAATGCTTTTCATGCACGCCTCGAAGACGCTTGGACTTCCAGCGCCGTGACAGATGAGGTCGATGGTCAGCAGGTTCTCGTAGTCCTTTCGCAGGAAAGCCTTCAGCCCCGCCACCTGGCAGGGGCATCCACAAAAGACAGCTTTACGTCCGGCCTTCAGAGCCTCGCGTATCTCGACGAAGGTGTCCTCTATGGCGCTGCTCACATACTTCGACTTGCAGAGCGGCGCAATCCCCCCGAAGCCTTTTACGCCGACGTGATGAACGCGCAGGCCGTCCCATGCCGCACCAACGATAAGGGTGTCCGCGTCAGCCCAATGACGGCATATTTCGCTGAAAGCGCCGCCCGAAGCACTACGCCGCCATATGCCCGCGTCCTTTGAGACGGCGGCGAAAGCCTTCTGATGCATGGGGGCGTCGGCAGTTTGTTCCTGACGCGCAGAGACGCCGGCTCCTTCTTCTTGACGCTTGGAAGCGTCGGCTCCTATATGAGAAACAGCCGGACAGACCTTCTCGCAGAGTCCGCATTCAATACATGCCTCGCTCGCATCAGGATAGAGAAAGCCTTCGTCGTCGGCATTCATCGTGATGCAATGCACTGGGCAAGCAGAATAGCACGCGGCGCAACCCGTACAGTTTCCTTTGTCGCGATTGAACTTCAGCATTACCGCAAGGCGTTTTTAAGGAAATCGAGCGACTGGATGCGCAGTTCCTTGAGGCGCCGCTCGAAGATGTCGAAGCTGACGGGACCGCTTTCGCCAATGTCGTCGTGCAGTCCCAGCACACGCATGCTGTCGCCGAAATACTCTTGCAGCTGGCGGATGCGGGAGTTCTGACAGATAGGGCTGTCCTCGGCAAAACGGACAAACGTGCGGAAGTCTTTATGGAAGAACAACGAGAATATGGAGCTGTGATACGAGTCGGTCAATACCATCTCAGCATGATGGATAAGCCAAATGAAGTGGCCGGCAGTGAGGTTGGTCAGCCGATTCATCCAGGAGGCATCGTCCTTCCTGTCGGACACTCCCACTATCTGCAAGCCATGCTCCCTGGCATACCTTTCCACCCTCTCCCTGTACGTGTGCTCCTTGTTGAGGAAATAGCAGAAGAGGTACTTGCCGCTCACTCCCTCGACGGGTTGCTCGATGTTCTGATAGAACGAGGCATCGTGTAAGAGCGTGGGGTCGAGCACGACGGTCGCATCGATGCCACAAGTCTTCCTCAGCAACTCCTTTCCCTCCGTCTCTCTTACCGAAACGACATGAAAGCTCTCGAGATGCGTCTTGTATTTGGGGACGAGGTCTGCAGGAATGCTGTTGAGCCCGACGCTCGCTGCATACGACACCTTGCGAGTCCCCTCCCCTGCAAAAGCAGCGAAATAGACTGGGTTATAGCAGTTTGGGGCCCAAATCTGGTCGGAGCCGCAGACTATGGTGTCGTAGATTCGGGAAAGCGGAGTCAGCTGTTTTTCATCGGTGACAAGCTTTCCCTGATGAAGATATTTGTGCGAGAAGTAAAGGCGGTCGTATCGGAACCTCTTGAGAAAGCGTCCCAACGAACAATGCAACAGCAGACGGACGACGTCCTTTGTGTGGTTGGGCCTGCCAAACCTTGGATTGTGATAATTCAGGAATTCGGCGTCGTAACCCAACTTGCGGATTGCTTCCTGCAATGCATACGCCTGGAGCACGCTGCCAAAATTCGCATAGTAATGCCACGTTATGATTCCGACTTTTCTCATTTACCTTTCTTCCTTAACTCCTTCATATAGTTGATAATATATACAAAGCTGTCGAGCTTCAAGAGGTGACAGAACAAGCTGTAGGACGCTACGCCCACAACGACCTGAAGCGCAAGCAACGGGATATTGCTAAGCGGCAGGAAACAGCAGGCATATACGACAGCTCCCATCAGCAGCGCAGCCACCAGGGTCGGCATGATGTCCATCAACTGCTCCCATACGCCATAGTTCACGAGCTTCTTGCTCGGAGAGAGGTTGATGGCAATGCAGATAACATTATACAGCACGATACCCCACGCCACAGCATAGACGTTTATCATGAAGCTGACAACAAGGATAATGGCCTCGATGACCTTCTTGATTATCTCGAGCTTCAGGATGATATTGCTATAGCCTAAGGACTTGATACCCGTCGTGTTGACATTCTGAATGGGCATCAACAGGAAGACGATGCAGAAAATCTGTATGAAGGGAACGGCGGGCAGCCATTTCTCCGTAAGCAACGCCAAGACAAGTTCTTTCGCCACAACGATGAAACCAATCAGGAGCGGCGTAACAAACAAGTAACTGACCCCGACGCTGCGACGTATCATCTGCTTCACGCGCAACTTGTTGTCCTGTTCTTCGGAAAGCGTGGGCAGCAAAACGGTGTCGATGGAAACCGTCACGTTATTCATTATCAGCGACGGGAGCGACTTGCCCCTGTCGAAAAAGGCAAGCGAGGCAGGCTGGTAAAGCTTGCCTATCACAAGGCTGCGGATATCACCATAGATGGCAATGATGAAGTTCGTAAGGAATATCTTCCATCCGTAATCGAACAGTCCCACAAAACGCTCCTTCGAAAAGACAAACGTGGGATACCATCTGACGAAAAACAACATCGCTATGCAACAGAACAGCGAGCTCGTCAACGTATGTCCCACAAGCGCCCAAACGCCATAGCCCCCATAAGCCATCACGATGCCGATGATACCAGACAGGACTATCGCTATGCCGTTCACATAAAACAGTTTGCGGAACAGCATCTTACGCGACACATAGGCTCGCTGCACGGAATTGAACGAGAAGAAGAAGATGTTCAGACCCAACACTCGAAGCACGGGCGTCAGGATATCGTTGTTATAAAAAGAGGAAATGAGCGGCGCACATGCAAACAATATCAGATACATCACTCCGGCCATTGCCAGACAGAACCAGAAAATCGTCGAGAAGTCAGTCTGGTCGGCATCCTTCTTCTGTATCAGCGCCGTGTTGAATCCGCCGTCGATGATGACGTTGGCAATGTTGACGAAAACCAGGATAATCGCAATGATGCCGTAATCGCTCGGCATCAGGATGCGTGCCAGAATGACGGAAATGACAAAGGCCACCAACTGGGAACTGAAACGTTCCAGCAGCTTCCATATCATTGAACTTATTACCGTCTTGCTACTAAATGCCATTCTCTCTTAAATACTTAAACTCTTAAACACCTTTTCCCAACTTTCCTGCCAACGCTCGAGCGAGAAAGCTTCCTTCGCACAGATATACGCATTGGCCTGCAGTCTGGCACGGAGAGAAGCGTCCTCAACCAATGCCTTCAGAGCATCGTAGAGTTCCTCCTCGTCGGGGCTGATCATCAAGCCATTGTAGCCGTTCAGCACAATATTCGTCATGCCGCCCACGTTCGTACACACCACCGCGCAGCCCGATGCCATAGCCTCCAGGAGGGACAACGACGTGCCTTCCGAACCGATCGTGGGAACCACGGCAATATCCTTGTCTTCATGGATGCGCAGGCTCTCATTGCTGCTAAAGGTCGTGAAGCGTACGTTCTTAAACGAATCCAATTTCCCGTGCATGTAGTCGGCATCAGGTCCCGTGCCCGCTATCGTCACGTTGATGTCGTCATGCTCTTTCAAGAGCCTTTCCATTACATTGGCAAAGAGGCGCGTGCCACGATGCGGGAAGAAACGGCGGGCAAAGATGATGTTGATGCCATCATGCTGCTTCTCCGGTTTCGCAGGAGGAATGGCCGTGAAGTTCGGGATAAAGACATGCTTCACTTTCGGGTAGGGCGTGATGGCCCGGTGCCAGTTGATGAAGTTGTTGTCAACGCACACCAGCTTGTCAACTTTGCTGACGCGCTCCATTATCTTCCAGGCATTCATGCACTTCTTTATATAGCCTTTCAAATAAGGAGTCCCTTCTTTGGGGACGTCCCAAAAGATGCCGTGCTGTATGGCTACCGTCCTGCAGAACACCCGCCGGGCGATGCTGGTCTCGCAACCATAGAGCAGAAGGTCGTTCTTCAGGTCTATATGCGGCATCGCTGCGTCAAGCAACACCTTCCCTACCCGACTGCCAAAGCTTTCCGGATGCGGGATGCCATACACATCGCAGCCATCCAGCTCCTTATGGAAATCCTTGGAAGAACGCTGATAGACAGTCACCTCGTAGCCACATCGCCGCAAGACCGGTATCAGGTTGAAAAGGTATGTCTGGATGCCGCCAATGGACATGCCCTCTCCTTCGGGATTCAAATAATTATAATATATAATGTGTGCGCGCATTGTCTTGAAAGGTGTGTTTCTTTAATAAACATAAGGCGCCACATCCTCGCCATTGAGAATACGTGCGATGCGCTGGCATGCCTTTCCGTCGCCATAAGGATTGACGGCTTTGCTCATCGTCTCGTATGCCACTGGGTCGTCGAGCAGAGTGCTGACTTCACTGATGATGAGGTCGTGGTTAGTGCCGACGAGATGAACGGTTCCGCTTTCGAGTGCCTCGGGGCGTTCCGTCGTGTCGCGCATCACCAGCACTGGTTTGCCCAGCCCGGGCGCCTCCTCCTGAATGCCTCCGGAGTCGGTAAGCACGACGGTTGACTTCTCCATGAGATACACGAACTCGAGATATTGCAGAGGCTCGATGAAGAACATGTTGCCCAAGTTCTGCAGGTTCTCTCCAAAGACTTCGTGGATTGGCTTGCGAACGTTGGGGTTGAGGTGCATGGGATAGACGAAGTCCACATCGGGGTACTGCTTGGTGAGGTCCTTGATGGCTGTCACCATGTTGATGAATCCCTCTCCGAAGTTCTCGCGACGGTGCCCCGTGATGAGTACAAGCCTGCGACCTTCCGCAAGGCGTGTCACATCATATCCCGCCTTCTGAAGGATGACTTCCTGCTCTTTTGCCAATGCTGAATCGTTCTGCAATCTGTCGACAACCATGTGGAGTGCATCGATGACGGTATTGCCGGTCACGTAGATGTTCCCACGCGCATTTTCTTGCTGCAAGTTGTTTCTGCTGAGCGGTGTCGGGCTGAAGTTATAGGTGGCGATACGTCCTGTTATCTGCCGGTTCATCTCTTCCGGCCAAGGACTGTAGATGTTGTGTGTGCGCAGTCCTGCCTCGACGTGCCCCACGGGTATCTGCTGATAGAATGCCGCAAGGGCTGTGGCCGTGGATGTGGTGGTGTCGCCATGAACGAGGACGACATCGGGCTTGTACTGCTTGAAGACATCCCTCATGCCGAGAATGACGCGACTGGTGATGTCGTAGAGGTCTTGCCCCTGCTGCATGATGTTGAGGTCATAGTCGGGCACGATGTCAAAGATGCGGAGCACCTGGTCGAGCATTTCACGATGCTGACCGGTGACGCAAACAGTCGTCTCGAATTCGTCGGGATGTTTCTGCAGTTCCTTGACGAGAGGTGCCATTTTAATGGCTTCGGGTCGCGTCCCGAATACCAACATGATATGCTTCATAATTTACTATTTGACAATTTATAATTAATAATTTCAGTCATACAAACTCCTATGAACATATAGAAATAGGGTTCTAGGAGGAAGGTATTGCTAAAAAGCAGTTTGAGGATACTGATGGAAAACATGTAGATGATGAAGATCTGTCGCTTCGTTCCTCTTGAAAGCCAAAAGGCCATGACGAATAATGCTGCCAGGAGGAACAACAGGATATAGCCGAGGAAATATCCGAACGTGACGGCAAGGTCGAGAGGGAGGAAATGTGCATAGACGATATTATAGTTATTAGAGCCAAAAGCACCGAGCCCCCAGAAGTGGTCGCCTTTTTCCATTATCTCCTCCAGTTCATCCCTGATGATGCTTCTTGTGGAGTAATTACCCAATTCGCCCGTCACCAGATTCTCTAAGATGCGGGTACTGAGATTGAGATTCATGAAAAGGAATGTGATATAATAAAGGGTGGAGTTGAGGGTAGCAAGGAACAGGGCAAAGAGTGTCACGATGCCTGTCTTGACATAAATGGCACCCTTGAAATTCATGTAGAAGAAGAAATAGATGATGCCAAAGAAGGCAAGAGCGAGAAACGGTCCTCGGGTTCCACACGACAGCAGGAACAATATGCCGACAGCCACTACAAGCAATTTCCAAATCCTGAACTTCTGCATAGTTGACCACATGAGAAACAGGACGTGAGGAAGGGCTGCATAGGATGCATTCATGTTGTCGTTGCCCATGACTGCATCTGCCACCTTGTTGATTGGCGACAGCACGAAGTAATAGAATATGTCGGCAAAGATACAGATGGCTGACAGGAACACGAGCATGTTCCAAAGGTGCTCTATGTCTATGAGCCTGCCTATAAAATAATATGTGAATACGCAAAAGATGCAAATGGAGATGTTCTCGTCGAGAAAAGGTGCGTTTTCGGGAAAGAACACATAGCACGAGAGCAGATAGAGCGCATTCAGAAGATAGAAGATATAGTCAAAGAGACTGAATCTGTTGATGAGTGCAGGCAAGGAACATACGACAGTAAGAACTACGCTGATAGCAATAGCCTTGTCAATATGTTCCTCGCCGATAAAAGGCAGACGGATATATACTCCTCTCATGTAATGAAGCAATAAGGGAGCCCACGCGATGCACAACAGGATGTCGAGCATCAGTTCCTTATAGAAAGGTATATATACGCCTTCCGCTATCTTGAGTTTTACACAGTCCAACTTCAGTTCCTCTTGATGACTATGAGTTTCTTCAAATCCTTACGCATCAGATACATGGAAGTGAACACCGTTGCAAAGAACAGCATACAGATGATGAACATCATCCTCTTGGGCCCGGCGGGGAGGACGGGCACCGTGGCACACTTCAATGTGGTGAAGGCGGGAGTCTTTTCCTGCAACCTTACCTTTGCCTCCGTGAGCTGCGTCTCCATCGCCGAAAGGGAATTCAGCTTGAAGGACATGTCGCTCTGCAGCTTGTCCTGCATGCTCTGAATGGTCTGCAAGATGACGTTTCTGTGCGAATCGCAATAGCGGCTGTAGCGCTCCATCGCATCATAGTACTCGATTTCCGCGCTGTCGCGCAAATGCTGATAATGCGCAACGTCTTCCTTGGCTTTACTCGTACGGTACTGTGTGATGAAGTCCTGCAGGCGTTGCTTTACGCTATCGGCCATAGTGGCGCAGACGAGCGGGTCCTGGTCTTTGACGCTAACGGTAATGACATTATTCTTGTTGCTTACCGTACAGCTGATATGCCCCATGATGTAGTACATCAGGTCATAGTCGCTGCGATTCATCATGAAGGGATTAACCCCAGTGGCCCCAGTGGCTCGCGGCGTTTTGTCCTCTTCGGCAAACCACGACTTGATGGTGCCTCTGACGTAGTAATAGGGACGGGTCAGCATGTTCTTCTTCTGATGCTTCTTCATATAAGTGAAGTAGTCAGTGGATATGTCGCCCTCCTTCGTGGTTATATGGATGTTGTACAGCCCTACGATAAACTCCGGGTTCTCGAAGAGTTCCGGGTAGAGCATCGGATAGATGGCATCCTGATTTTCCGTCCCGCCGACATTGAAGCCGAACGTTGAGGCAAGGCTGGAGAGTCCGCCGACCGACTGGTCTCCGTTCATCTCCGGCGCGAGCTTTACGGCACAAGTATAGTAACGCGGCTGAGGGAAAATCCAAATGCAGGAGAGGACGAACGTCACGGCCCACACCTTAAAGAATGTGCGGCGCTTGTCCCAAAGGATATGAAATATTTGGGTAAGGTCAATGACTTGTCCGTTATCAGTTGTCCGTTGTCCGTTGTCGGTGGTCAGTTGTCCGTTGTCGGTGGTCTGTTGTCCGTTGTCTTTTATCTGTTCCATGATGCTTATTTGGTGACGATGTTCATGAGAGCCACGATGACGGATGCCAGCGATGCTGCAGAAGATGAGGTAGCCAGAACTTCGGTGGTGGACATGCGGTTGCGTCCGTTCTTGGAGGGTATCACGATTTCCGTGCCCGGTTCAATGTCTTTAGACGTTCTGGACGAGAGTCTTACGACGCCGCCGTTCATGTGGATGCCGTATGCATGGCGCTTGTACGCCTTGTTGGCGTAGCCGCCGGCATGCTTGACGTAATATTTGAGGCTTTTGCCCTTCTCGTATGGCATCGAGACGGGATGCATCACTTCGCCGCTCACCTTCACCGTATTACTTGGTTTGGGGATGTTGAGCAGGTCGCCTTCGCGCAGCACGAGGTCGTGTACGCTGCCCGGTTCCTTCATGGCTTTCTCCAAATCGATGGCAACGGAATAGGTGCCGCCCGTGACGGTTTTCATGGAGAGCAGGGAGTCGGCAAGCTGCATGTTCAGTTCCCTGCCTTCGCGCAGGCCTTGTTCGTAGAGGTCAATTTGTGCACGCAAGTTGCTGACGTCGCGCTGTTCACGTTCTTTCTTGGTCATAATGCGCAAAAGCGAAGTGCCGCGCACATAGCCCTGGTCGGTCACGCCGCCGCAATCGCGGATGAGGTCGGAGAGGCGATAGTCCTTCTTCGTCATGGTGTAGCTGCCCGGGAAGTTCACCTGTCCCGTGACGCTGACGTTCTTCTGCTCCTCGTATGCAGGAGATTTGCGGACGTAAACGATGTCGAAGGGTGCAAGTTCGAAGGTGGTGTCGCGCGCCAAGCTGAAATCCTCGTTGAGAGCGAGCGTGAAGTGCTCGGCAGCGTCGGGCGTATCCTCCAGCGCATTCACGTCACGGACGCGACGGAACACGTCCACTCGTGCCAGCGAACCGGCTCGGGTGAGACCGCCTGCCAGCAGTATCATTTCCCGCAACGTCGTATGCTCGGCATAAGGATAATCGCCGGGATAGTTGATTTCGCCGTTCACCTGTACGGTGAGGTTTCCCTGCATGTCCAGATTGTCGGGGATGAAGAGCACGTCGCCGTTGCGCAGGGGGATATCGGCGGCAGTCCCGTCGAGGATACCCTTAGCGTCAACGCTCATGATTTCCTTGCTCTTGTCCTCCTTTTCGCGGTGCATGATGGCACGCTTCGTGTAGGCACTCTCGATGAGACCGTCGGCAGCGAGAAGCAAATCCTTGACGCTCTGTATCTTGTCGCCCAGCTGGTACTCTCCCGGATGCTTCACGGCACCTCGAACCTCCACCATATTGTTGTAGCGGACGAGGTTCTCATCGGCCTCGATGAGGTCGCCGTCGGCAAGGTGGAAGGAGCCCATCTGGGCATCTTCGACCGTATAGATGGAGTACTCCGAGCCTACCGTTCTCTTCAGGCGCACGCCTTTCGTGTAAGCCTTCCCGTCGAAGCCGCCGGCATATTCCAGCAGGTCCTTTACCGTCTCGCTTCCCTTCATCTCGTACCACATGGGGCGCTTCACATGCCCGATGACCTTGACGAGGCAGTCGTAGGGGCCGACCTTGATGACGTCGCCGTCGGAGAGGCGGATGTCGCGCGTCGTATTGCCGTGCAGGATATAGTCATAGACGTCGATGGAGGCCACCTGCTTGCCCCTGCGATAAACGCGGATGTCGCGCAGCGAACCGATATCGTTGACGCCACCAGCTGCATAGAGCGCATTGAAGGCCGACGAGAGGCTGGAGAGGGTATAAGTTCCCGGGCGAACCACTTCGCCCATCACCTGCACCTGCATGGAGCGCAGGTCAGCCACCGAGAGGTCAAAGTGGCAGTCGGCGTAGGTCTGGCCGAGGCGGGCGCGGATGGTTTCCTTCGCCTTGTTGACCGTGAGGCCGGCCAGGCGGATGGGACCGACACCGCTCACCACGATGTAGCCGTCGGGCGTGATGGTCTGCTGGATGGTCTGCTGGCTGGCTCCCCAGATGTTTATCGTCACGTCGTCGCCCGCTCCGAGAAGGTAGTTGGCGGGCGTGGCAATGTTCTGCGACGGGGCAAAGGTGAGGTTTCGCGAGGAGAAGATGTTGCGGCCAAAGACCTGGCGCTCGTTCTTCTTGTCCATCTTTTCCGTGAGGTCCTGCCCGGGAGCGTCCTGGTCAGTAGGCTTGTCGTCTTCCACGGCCCCCACTTCCTCCTGGCGCGAAGCAGCGTTCTCAGCCGTCTGCTCCTCCGCCTTCATCCGTTCGGCCTTGCGGCGGACGCGTTGCAACTGGGTCATCGTGACGCCCTTCGCTATCAGCTGGGTAGCGATGGAGCTCTGCGAGGCTCCGTTTTGAGTCTCTTTCGTGATAAAGCTCAGCACCTCGTCGTCGGTCATGCTCTGAGCCCGCAGCCCCGACCCGAAGAGGGGCGGAAGGGCCAAAAGAAGTAACAGTAAAAGAATTTTGGTCTTCATATTATTATAAATTTTATTATTTTCACCTTTTCAATTTTTCACCTTTTATTTCACCTTTTATATATAACGTGCGCGCGTAGCATTTTATTGTGCGCGGCATGCTTGGGAGCGCATTTTTTGCGAATCGGTCGGCAAAGGTACGAAAAAAAACGTAGAGCACCGCCCAAAACAGCACCTATTTTTCACTATTTTGCTTCAAAAGCTAATCTCCCCTGCGCTTTCGGAGCGAAACGAAGCCGCTGCCTGGGGACCCTGCATAAAAAAAACATTCCGCCATTTCACCGATTTTGTTCAAAAACTTCTCACTTTTTGTGTGTCGAGGAGTCCCGCAAAACAGCAAATGACATCTCATAAAGTGTCGGAACGAATTGTTTCTACTGCGAAACTTTTTGTTTCTACTGCGTAACAAAAAGTTTCGCAGTAGAAACAAATAAAAAGAAACAAATTGTAACGCAATTACTTAACTTCTTATAGATAGCATTTCGATGCAGAAAAGGCCTCTTTTATGTAGGTAGGTGCTCTTTTTATATAGGTGCCTACATAGTTTAAGAGACAGATATATAACTGATTAAGTAGGGTCATGTAGGTATGTAGGTAGTTTTCCGCGGAGCATAATTCACAAAAAAATGTGCAGGAAACGGCGGCTAATCCAAAATATTATTGTATCTTTGCGGCATGATGGAAAGCAATCTCGTATTGAAATACCTGACAGAAGAAGAAATCGATGCCCCCGAATATATTTCCTTCTTTGAGAGTTATCATGGTGCAGGCTCTTTCAAGACATGGGGCAAAAAGATACACTGGTACTTCGCAACCGGACATTTCAAGCTCCTGACTGCCCTGTACGACGGCAACTACGTGGGGCAGTCCACGAGCTACAGGGCAAAGGCGCTGGTGCACGGCAAGGAAAAGGAGATTTGGTGGGGCGCCGACGCCTTCGTACTCGAGGAGATGCGCGGAAAGTCGATAGGCAAGACGCTGCAAAAGAAACTGCATGAAGACCTGCCGAACTTCTCCTCTGTGGCCTATGCTGCCCTGAACGGCATCATCAAGCGCAAATGCGGAGCGAAGGACATAAAGCACGTGGCATTCCATTATTATCCCGTGTCGTGTTTCTTCTCGATACTGCTGGAACTGGTGCTCCGCAAACTCACGGGGAAAGGCATTTGTCTGCCCCGGCTGCGAGTGCCGTACATGTATCTGTGGCTCAACAACCTGTTCGGCCCGTCCACGAGGCAGATTACCATCAGGGAAATACCCCGCGAGATGCTGCCCGAGATGTCGGATTTCATGGAAGCGTGCCTGAAGGACGAAGACTTCCACATCATCCGTTCCCGCGAATTCCTGAAATGGAAATACACGGACAATCCGCTCACGACGTTCCGTGCCTTGTCCTTAGAAAAAGACGGCGAACGCGTAGGGCTCGCGGTACTCTCCGACACGTATCAGGGGACATACCTCGTGACGCCGGCCCGACTGGCGAAGGTCTATGACCTGGTTGTGAAGAAGGAAAGCGGCATCTCGCAGGAGCAAGCCCTGAAAGCGGCTTTGGCCTACCTGCAAGGGAAATGGCAGAAGGCTCCGGACGGCATCCTGTCCGTCTGCCCCATCCCCTACTGGCCGAGAATCGTGCATCCGCGGTATCGCGCCCTGCTCTCGACACTGGATTGCGCAGAAATCAAATCGTGCTATCTTAGCTATATCGACCAAGACATGGAGAGGATGGAATAATATTTAAATTAAAAATTAAGAATGAAGAATGAAGAATGAAGAATGCTTCGCAAGTGAAAAGTGAAAAGTGAAAAGTGAAAAATCAAAGTTACAAACAACTCTTCTGCTAAAAACTAAAAACTCTAAACTTTTCCACTGACTCTAAACTTTAAACTATCAACTCTAAACTTTAAAAAAGTAAATAGCTAAATTACTAAATCGTAAATAAATCGTAAATCGTAAATAGTCAAATCGTAAATTATTTAAATGAGAATCATCATAAACGCCGACGACTGCGGCCTGTCGGAAATCGTTGACAAGGAAATAGAGTATTGCATCCGGCACGGCCTGATTAGCAGCACGACCATTATGGCCAACATGGACGACTTCGAGGGTGCCCGTCGACTTTACGACACCTACGGAAACGCCGTCTCGTTCGGCTGGCACATGAACCTGACCGAAGGCGAACCGCTCACCAAAAGCCAAGCGCTCCTGGACTACGGCTACTTCGTCGAGGAGGGAGGCAAGGTGCGTATGAACGGCATGGCATTCTGGAAACGGATGCACTTCCCAAAGACTATTCAGGAAGAGATAAAGAAAGAACTGCGCGCGCAGATTGGCAAGATACGCGACAGCGGTATCGTCGTCAGCCATGCCGACGGCCACCAGCACATACACACCAGTCCCGCCCTCCTGCTCGTCGTCCCGCCGCTGCTGCAGGAGCTGAAGATAGACAAGTGCCGACGGATGCGCAACTGCGTCCCGTCTCCCATCGGCAGGACGCTTCGCCAGCTTTCCATGATAGGCTATAAATGGCAGGGCATACGAATGCCCGACGCCTTCGCTCCCCTGCGCGACTATCTGGCCAATCCCAAGATATACGGCGGCGAAGGGTTCCTCGAACTGATGGTGCATCCCGGCGTGTCGGAGGCTGTGAATCCCAAAGGAGCAGAGGAATATGCAATGCTCAAGAGCACCGATATGAGCACATTAGGCGCAAGACTCGCCACATACCGCGAGCTATAGCGAAATAAAACACTTATTATTTTGTATTGTGCGCGCTTTTTCGTACCTTTGCAGAATTAACACTCAAAACAAACGCGAATGGCTGTAAAACTTTCCATAGTAATGCCCGTCTTCAACCACCCCGAAGAGCTGAGGACGATGCTCGACTCCATCCTGCAAAACACCTTTCAGGACTGGGAGCTCTGGGCCGTGGACGACGGCTCGCAGCAGGAAACGCTCTCCGTGCTCGACGGGTATGCCGGTCGCGACGAACGCATCCACTTCGTCCGCAGGGAACGCTTGCCGAAAGGCGCGCAGACCTGCCGCAACATAGGGCTGGAGCAGGCAAAGGGCGAATACATCATCTTCTTCGACTCCGACGACTACATCACGCCAAGCTGTTTCGCACAGCGCGTCAGCGAGATGGACAATCATCCCGAACTTGACTTCATGGTCTTCCGAAATGGCATATTCACCGACGGCAAATTCGACACGTATCCCACAGACAGATGCTATGGCTATCCCATTTACGGCGACGACATAGCGGCCTTCTGTGCCAGAACTCTGCCCTTTATCGTCTGGAGCAATATCTATCGGACTGAGGCTCTGCGCAAGATTGGCATCACTTGGGACGACCATTTGCTGTCGCTCCAGGACGGAGACTTCAATCTGCAAACGCTCCTTGCTGGCCTGCAATACAGCTATGCCCAGAATCCGCCTGACTACGGATATCGCATAGCAGGCAACGAAGGTTCCATATCAAAAAAGAGGTCCTCGTCGGCTCACCTCGACAGCCATCTCTATTCCGTAGAGAAGAACTACCAAGCCGTTCAGAACAAGTTTGGCAACAAATACAACAGGGCACTTTACCACGGAGCGCTGTTCATCTACATCATGGCATTTGCTACGGAGGCTAATCACCAGCAGGCATTGAAACTGGCAGGCATCGTCGCCAGATACAGCCCGGGTTATGGCCGCCTCTTCCTTGCAAAAGTCAAAATGCACCACAGCCTCCGCCGCTTCCTCCCGGACAGCCTCGCCAAGAAAATCGTAATGGCAGACTACTCGCTCCTCAGGAGATGGCAGCAACGAAAGTTGAAAAGGTTAAAAGTGAAAAGGTGAAAAAGGTGACTTCCCCAAAATAACAACAAGCGAATCTTAAATGAAAGAAGCAATAAACTCCATTTGGGAACTAATCGGCGGCATCGGGTCATGGATTTGCCCGAAACCTTTGATGAAAGGGCTCCTTGCAGCGCGCAATCACGTCTATACAGGCTATCTGCGACGTCGCTTCGCCAGGATGGGACGTTCCTCCTTCATCTGGAGAGCACAGCATCTCGAGGGCGAGCGCTACATCTATATAGGCGATGGCAACGTCTTTGGCGCCAACCTCCAAATGACGGTTTGGAAAGGGAACAACGAGAATCCCCGTCTTTCCATTGGAAACAATTGCCTCTTCCGCCACGGATGCCATATTACGGCCGTCGACAGCATCACAATTGGAGATAACCTCCTCACCGGCACCAACGTTCTCATTACCGACAACTCGCATGGCGATTCTCAATACGAAACCCTGCAATTGCCCCCAAAGAAGCGGGACATTACGTCAAAAGGAGGTGTCAGAATCGGCAATAATGTTTGGCTGGGCAATAATGTATGTGTGATGCCAGGAGTGACAATAGGCGACGGCGTCGTTGTCGGAGCCAATAGCGTAGTCACGCACGACATCCCGCCCTACGCCATAGCTGCCGGAGTGCCGGCACGAATCATCAAAAAGAAAGGACAGAAAGAATGAAAGCAAGAGTAATCGCATACTATCTCCCACAGTTCCACCCCATTCCGGAGAACGATGCCGTTTGGGGAAAAGGCTTTACAGAATGGACAAACGTCGCGAAAGCCAAGCCTCTCTTCCGAGGACACTACCAGCCGCGCATTCCCGCCGACTTGGGTTTCTACGATTTGCGTCTCCCGGAAGTGAGAGAGCAGCAGGCAGAGATGGCTCGCGAAGCTGGCGTCGAAGGTTTCTGCTACTGGCATTACTGGTTCGGCGGCGGCAAGATGCTGCTGGAAAGGCCGTTCAAAGAAGTCCTTGAAAGCGGCAAGCCCGACTTCCCCTTCTGTCTCGCTTGGGCTAACCACGACTGGACGACAGGCACCTGGCAGAACGGCGGCGGCACGCGCATGATTGCGAAGCAGGAATATCCGGGCGATGAGGACTATCGCGCCCACTTCAATTACGTCCTCCCCGCCTTCAAAGACCACCGATACATCACAGTTGACGGCAAGCCTCTCTTCTGCATATACGACCCCTACAAGTTCCCCGACGTGGAACACTTCATGCGGCTTTGGCGGGAATGGGCCAAAGAGAACGGCCTGCCAGGCATTTTCTTTGTCGCCATGTGCAACTCGACGACCACCATTCGGAGAAAGGAAGATGGCAGCCTCGAACGCGTCATGCCCAACCTAAAAAGTAGCGCCGAGGTCTATCAGCCTTTCCTCGATTTGGGTTTCGACGGAATAAACTCCATCGGGAAAAAGCGCGCAGAGATGATAACGTCCGGCAAGTACCTGCGCATCATGAGCCGCGCACTCCACAAGCTTTTCCCCTCCCTCTCCGCCTCGCATTTCGACTATCCCCGCGTCATGGCTCATTGCTTTGCCCCCGAAGACGCATGGGAGAACGTCTTCCCCAGCATCCTGCCGCAATGGGACCGCTCTCCGCGCGTCGGCAATCAGGGAGATGTCTATGTCAACGCCACCCCGGAGAACTTCAAGCGGCACATCCTGAATGCGCTGAAGGTGGTGGAAGGCAAGCCCCTCGAGCACCGCATCCTTTTCCTCCGCTCTTGGAACGAATGGGCAGAAGGCAACTACGTCGAACCTGACCTCAAATACGGGCACGGTTTCCTCGACGCCCTGCAATCCACCATCTCATAATAAACAACCATGCTGAAAATAGTAGGAGACATCAATCTGACCGACGGCTTCTTTGATACGGGCATAGGAGTAGGCAGCCGTATTCGCAAAGGCGCAGACCCTTTCCAACACCTCTCCCGCAACCCGAAGGACTATTGGATAGGCAACATGGAGTGTGTGTGTGCCAAGACATCCGACCAGCAGGGCGTGAAGCGCAAGCAGTTCATCATCGACCCTGAATGCCTTTCCCACGTCCGCCACTTGGATTTCTATGGCATCGCAAACAACCATGTCATGCAGCACGGCCAGGCGGCCTATCATGAAATGGAAGATTATCTGGACGCCCAGCATGTTGCTTTTGCCGGTGCAAACGACCGTCGCTGTTTCCGCTTCGAGCATCAAGGCAAGCGCGTGGGCATTCTGGTTTTCAACCAACGCCCCGAGAACTTCACGGACGCGCCTCTCTACTGGTCACTCCCTGAATATGACGAGATAAGCAAGGAACTGGCGTCGCTCTCGGACTGTGACTTCAGAATCGTCTTCGTTCATTGGGGGAACGAATTCATTAATTATCCATACATCGATCAGAAGCAGTTCGCGCATTTCCTCATTGACAACAATGCCAACTTGGTGGTGGGAATGCATCCACATATCCTGCAGGGCTGCGAGACATATAAAGGAGCCTCCATTTTCTATTCCTTAGGCAACTTTGTGTTCAACATGCCATGGGAACCGACACACTATTCCATCATCGTTAGCGTGGACCTTGCATCAAGTCCCTTGGTCAGCTATGAATATGTCAAGATTGGCGATGACGGATTCCCCCGCCCTGTCGAAGACGTTCCTCAGGCTTTTCGCATGGAGCAGCTGAATCGCTTACTGCTTATTCAGAAGGAGAATGAGAAGTACTATCACCGTGTCTTCTCTGCCTATAACAAATACAAACATTCCAATCGATTGCAGGTCCTCAAGAACTTTCTTACAATGAACCCCATTGACTCAATGGGCATTCTTCGTGATTTTATGAACAGAGTATTCCATTAACATCAAAACTGTTTGTTTCATATGAACATCAAAAGACAATTATTATATATAGTAGCACGTTTGGCGTGGCCGCTATCTGATTCTGTCATGCTCAAGCTGCAATATCGCATTCGCACAGGACGCAAGCTCCATCTGGACAATCCGCAAAGGTTCTCGGAGAAAGTGCAGCATTACAAAGCATACTACCGGAATCCTGAGATGACGCAATGCGTGGACAAGTATGACGTTCGCGAGTATGTCGCAAGGAAATTAGGGAACGAGACGTACCTGAATACGTTGTATCAAGTGTGCGACACGGCCAAGGATATCGACTTCGATGCTCTTCCCAAAGAGTTCATCATAAAGACCACCGACGGCGGTAATGGCGACAACGTGCTCATCTGTCGCGACAAGGACAAGTTGGATACCAATCAGGCCGTTCAGCTTGTTAACAGCTGGCGCAACAAGCGCTATTACATCATCTCCCGCGAATGGGCATACGAGGGGGCAAAACAGTCGAAGGTCATCGTGGAAGAGCTTTTGGTGGACCCCGACAGCAACGACGGCTCCATCTGCGACTACAAGTTTCTCTGCTACAAAGGCAAGTTCAAGTACCTGTGGGTAGATAAAGACCGCTACTCCAACCATCGCCGCGGCTTCTGGAACCACGACTTGCAATTCATGCCGGACAAGGTCAGCGACCACCCGACTTTTTCTAAAGAAGAGGTCCCGGCACTTCCCGACAACGTCCAAGAGATGATTGCCGTTTCAGAGAAACTGGCCGAAGGCTTTCCTTTTGTCAGGATAGACTTGTACAACATCCGTGGCCGCATCATCTTCGGTGAGATGACGTTCTATCCGTGGAGCGGTTACTGCCGCTACACTCCCGATAGCTTTGACTTTGACTTAGGACTTTCGTTCGACGTCAACGCCTACGGAAAATTTGACAAACGACTAAAGCATACAGTATAATAATCATGAAGTCCATCTCCGTCATCATACCCTCATACAAGCCTGGGGATTATCTTCAAGAGTGCTTGAATTCCTTAGTTCACCAGACAATCGGGCACGAGCAGTTCGAAGTGTGGGTTGTCCTCAATGGCTGCAAAGAACCATATCTGTCAGACATTAACGCATTCCTGACAACGTTACCTGCGGACTTCGATGTGCACTTGCTTCAGACCGATGCCCCTGGCGTGTCCAACGCCCGCAACCTTGGGATAGAGGCAGCAACGGGAGAGTACGCCACCTTCATTGACGATGATGACTGGGTTTCGCCTAACTTTTTGGAGAAGCTATGGGCGTTGGCTGACCCTTCGGTGGTGGTCAATGCTAACATCCTGTCGGTCAACATTGCGAAAGGGGAGACGACGAAAGACCCCCTTTACGACTATGATCAGTTCATGGGGCACGAGCAGACTTCGATGATGCGAGTTCGCCGCCTGCTATCCAGTGCATGTTTCAAGTTGATTCCCATGAAGATGATTGGGAAGCGGAGGTTTGATACGAATTATGCTTTGGGCGAGGATGCCCTCTTCATGGCGAGCCTGACTGACCGCATTCGCACGGTTCGCTTCACATCCCCGGATGCCATCTACTATCGCCGCATCCGTCAAGGCTCTGCCATGCGTCATCACAGGACATTGCGGCAACGAGCCGTCAACTGCTTCGGCCTGTATCGCAGCTATCTGGGCATTTATCTGTCAGACCCGCTGCACTATAACCTGATCTTTTTCCTGAATCGCTTGGCAGCGGTGAGCAAGTGGTGGTTCAGATATTAGCGTCGAACCGTTTTCTTGCCTTTTCAAGTTTTTTCGTCTCTTCGTCCCAGTCCCCTATCTCGGAGTATGGGAAAGCGTTGCGATTGGTGGTAAAAGGCGTGATGTAGTCGAAAGCCGACTGTATTTTGTCGCGGGTTTCCTTCGGAAGGTTTTTTCCGTCTGCCTTGGCAAGCGACATGAAGTCCACGAACTTCTGCAAGCTGGAAACTGAATAGGAAAAGCCTTTGGTTCGCCTCAACGACTCGGGCATTTTCCCTTCGGCATCTATTTGTGCATTGACCCTTTTTGTTGAAAATGCCTTGAAGATGGCCTTACGAGCCGATTTCTGTCCGGTGAAGATGAAGATGTTGTAGACGGTGACGTCGAACGAGAGCACCTGACTGTTCTTGAAGGCTTGGGTCTTCAGTCCGTAGTTGCTGGTCTGCATCCAGTGGGCTAAGTCTTTGAACCACGCCTTCATAGCCTTCATGCGCGGCTTGCCGATGCTTGCGACGGCGTTTACGAGGCGGATGCTCTCCAGCATGTCGTTGAAGTTGTAGGCATCGGACATGCCTTGCGGGTTGCCGCGTCCGTTGTTGTGCCCCGGGACGAATTGGCTGAACTCGAGGTTGGGCACCATGCGGGTTTCGGGATTGATGAACCAGGTGTCGAGCTGACGGCAGAAGTAGTCGTAGTAGCGGGAGTCGCCGGTCAGGAAAAAGGCTTTGCTGCAGGTCACCAGGTTATCCTTGAGCTGCAGCAGGCGCGGGTAGTCGTACTTCTTATACTCGGGATTGAACTCGCCGTCGCGGGCCACGTAGGGTCCGCCCGGGTTCTTTGGGTCGGGCCACCAGTAGATGGAGAGGCTCTCGTAGTTGTGCTTGTCGCCGGAGATGCTGGTCTCCTTGTTCGTCACGGCGATGGGCTTTATCTTGATGATACGATTGGCCTTCGAGATGAGCGACTTGTATTCCTCCGACTCGGGCTTGCCGGCAAGCGCCGCCAGCTCGCTCATGTCCCAGATGTACGTGACGGGCTTGGCGGAGAGGGAGGAAAGGGGGGACAGTGTAAGTTGAAGATTGAAGAGTGGGAACTGAAGACGCAGGAGGGACGAGGGAAGGGGGATGAGGGAGAAGAGGAGAAGCAGGAGGGTGGTGATGCGTTTCATGAGCGTTTTGCGAAGTCTTGCCAAAGGTGGCTGTTGCGGTGATTGTTTATCTTGTTGCGGATGCGCTTAGAGAAGTATGTGGGCAGGAAGAAGGTCAGCAGATAAGTGTAGGAATGGAGCTTGCTGTAGCCGAACACTTCCTGATAGACGGCGGCATTGTACTTTATCAGCGACCACTTGTTGTGCGAAATGGAGTTCTGATGAAGGCGATAGATGCCGAGCGGTTCCTGGATGGCATAGGCGTTGCCCACCTTCTTGTGTATCTGCAGCACGTATGCCCAGTCCTGCCGTTTGCGCTGCAGGGGCATCAGCATTTTAGGGCAGTACTTGGTGTCGTAGATAGCAGTGAGGAAGCCGATCTTGTCGTCGCGCTTGGTGTTGGTGAGTGACTGTTTCTCGGGCGCGATGATGACACCGTTGACGTTTCCCTCCTCGTCGCACGTATAGTAGCTGGCAAAGGCGAAGGCGTAGTTGTGCTCCTGCATGAAGGCCACCTGCTTCTCGAGCTTTTCGGGGAGCCAGCGGTCGTCGCTGTCGCAAAAGGCGATGTAGCGTCCGCGGGCCTGCCTGATGCAATTGTTGCGGGTGGCTCCGGAGCCTTGGTTCTGCTCAAAGCAGAAGACGCGGATGCGGGGGTCGCGAGCCTCGTAATCCTTGATGATGCTCTGCGTGCCGTCGCTCGAACAGTCGTCCGTGATGATGAGCTCCCAGTTCCTGTATGTTTGCGATAAGATGCTATCTATGCTTTCTGCTATGTATTTTGCCCCGTTGTAGGAGGGCATAATGATAGAGACTAAATCTTCCATGTATATCGGTTTGATGTCGTAACACGTGGCGTCGGCCGTTCCTTGCTGTGGCGTCGGCATTTCCCACGTGTGGGAAAGGCTCTTCCTTGCTGTGGCGTCGGCCGTTCCCACACGTGGCATTTTTCTGCCTGTCACGCACGGTTTACCTCTCGGGCGTGTCCTTATTCTCATAAAGACACGTCCCGCCTTGCGGTTCGAGGTGGAATTCCTATTCTTCCTTCTTCTTTGATGAGCGTTTGCGTGCAGCCTTCTTTGTGCCTTCTACATTCTCGGAGGGGAGACCCGCCAGTTCGCGGTCGATCATGATACGTCCGCAGTACTCGCAGACGATGATTTTCTTGCGGCTGCGGATGTCGAGCTGACGCTGTGGCGGTATCTTGTTGAAGCATCCGCAGCAAGCATCGCGCTGCACGGATACGATGCCGAGACCGTTGCGGCTATTGCGACGGATGCGCTTGAAGGCGTTGAGCAGACGGGGCTCGATGGTGATCTCGAGGTTCTTGGCTCTTTCGCGAAGCTTTTCCTCTTCGGCCTTTGTCTCGCTCACGATTTCTTCCAGTTCCTCCTTCTTCGTTTCGAGGAGCACGCGGCGCTCGTTGACGTCGAGGTTGCAACGTGTCATCTCGGCCGTCTTGGCGTCGACCACCTCTTTTGCCTCGCGTATCTTCTTCTCGTGCAACTGGTTGTCGAGCTCGGCGTATTCCACCTGCTTTGTCAGGCTGTCGTATTCGCGGTTGTTGCGGACGCTCTCCATCTGCGTGTTGTAGCGCTCGATGTTAGCCTTGTTCTCGGCAATCTTGCCGTTGCGCTCGCTGATTTCCTTCTTCAGCTCAGCGATGTCGCCCGTAATCTTCTCGATACGCGTCGTCATGCCCTCGATTTCGTCCTCGAGGTCCTGAACTTCGAGAGGCAGTTCGCCACGAAGTGTCTTGATGCTGTCTATTTCGGAGAGCATGCTCTGCAGAGCATACAGGTTCTTCAGCTTTTCCTCGACGCTGTAGTCAGCCGGGTCTTTCTTTAATTTTTCTCTTGCCATAATGTTATTTACTATTTAATCATTTATCATTTACCATTTCATTTTCTCCGTTCAAGCCCTCGCCTTTGCAGGGGGCCAGGGCGAGGCTGTCCTACAGATACTTGATGGGATTGGTGCAGACAGTCGTCTTGAAGAGAGCCAGTGCGGGACACTTCTCGCTGATGACTTGATTGAATATGTCCATCGTGTACTGCTCGCTCTGATAGTGGCCGAGTACGCCTATCTGTATCTGTCCGTCGTGACCGAAATACTGGTGATAGTGCATCTCGCCCGTCAGGAATGCATCCGCCCCGGCTCTCAGAGCCTCATCCAGGAGGAAGTCCCCTGCCCCGCCGCAAATGGCGACACTCTCTACGGGGCGCGACAGCAACTCATTGTGCATCAGGCACTCCACGTCGAACACCTGCTTCACTCTTTGCAGGAAGGCCAGCGAGTCCTCACCCTCCGGCAAATAGCCTATCACGCCCGAACCGGCTTGAACAGAATGGGCATTCGAGCCGATGCCAACCGACACCTGGCGGGGCTGCAGAAGCACCACATCCACCAGGCCAAGGCGTTCGGCCATCATGTAGTTGACGCCATCCACCGCCGCGTCGAGATTGGTATGGGCCGAGTAGATGGCAATGTCGTTCTGCAAAGCCATCCGGACACACCGCTGCACGGCATCGGCATCCGTCAGCTGTTTCAATCCATGGAAGATGAGCGGGTGGTGCGACACTATCATGTTGCAACCCAGCTCCAATGCCTCACGAATCACGTTCTCGGTTACGTCAAGGCACAATAAAACCCCTGACAATTCCGTCTCTGTCAGCCCAACCTGCAGGCCTGCATTATCGTAGCTTTCCTGCAAGGGCAGAGGCGCGAAATCTTCAAGGGCGCGAATAACGTCTTGAACTCTTACGCTCATGCGAATTAGTATGTTTTCAGGCAAATTCTTTCGAATTGCGGTGCAAAGATACGGCTTTCTGTAAAAAAAAACAAATTTATTGGCATTAAATATCCTTTCTCGGTCCTTAATTCCTAAATTTATTCGTATATTTGCACTCTCTTAGACGATAGAAGCACCCCATGCCCAACAGCTCCACCTACCTGCCCGCTGAGTGGCACGAACAGAGCGCTGTGCAGCTCACATGGCCGCATAGCAGCACCGATTGGCGTCATGCCCTGAAGGACGTGACTCGCTGCTATCTGGATATGGCAAATGCCATTGCCACGCACGAGCATCTCATCATCGTGTCGCCCAAGCCCTTGCAAGTCAGGGAGCAACTCGTCAACAACTTGTCGGCCAAGATTCTTCCTAATGTGACGCTTTGCAAAGCACGTTCCAACGACACTTGGGCCCGCGACCATGGCTTCATCACACTGCTCTCGCCAGACGGTCCTCGCCTACTCGACTTCAAGTTCAACGGCTGGGGAGAGAAGTTCGGATTCAAGTTCGACAACTGCATCTGCAGAAGGATGGCTGATCAGCACATCCTGAAGGGGCTCTACGAAAACCATCTCGACTTTGTCCTCGAAGGGGGAAGCATCGAGAGCGACGGCAAGGGGACCATCATGACTACAAGCCAATGCCTGCTCGCGCCTAATCGCAACCAGCCGCTCACGCAGGAACAGATCGAGGCGCGCCTGCTCAAAGCACTTCATGCCGAACGTATCCTTTGGCTCGACCACGGCTATCTTGCGGGTGACGATACCGACGGGCATATCGACACGCTGGCACGATTCTGTCCCGACGACACGATTGCTTACGTGCAATGTCTCGACAAGGACGACGAGCACTACGCCGAGCTGCACCTCATGGAAGCGCAAATCAAGGAGTTCCGCACGCCCGAGGGCAAGCCCTACCGCCTCGTGCCATTGCCTATGGCAAAGCCTGCCTTCGACGAAGACGGCACAAGGCTCCCTGCCACTTATGCCAACTTCCTCATCATCAACGGGGCAGTCCTGATGCCCACCTACGGCAATCCCCAGACAGACCAAAAGGCAGAGAAGCAGCTTCGCAAAGCATTCCCCAATCACAACATCATAGGCATCGATTGCCAGATACTCATCACACAACATGGCAGCCTGCATTGCTGCACCATGCAATTCCCCATAGGAACAGTTTAGAGTTTAGTGTTAAGAGTTTAGAGTTTTAGATTCAAAAAATGAAAATAGGTATCATACAGCAAAGCTGTACTGAAAGCATCGCCGAGAACCGCGAAAAGCTCGCCTCGAGCATCGCGATGGTGGCCCGGCAGGGTGCAGAACTCGTTGTCCTGCAAGAACTACACGACAGCCCCTACTTCTGCCAGACGGAAGATGTGGCCAACTTCCGCTATGCCCTTCCCATTCCAGGAGAGGCCACGGAGTTCTATGCGAAAGTGGCAAAGGAAAAACATATCGTGCTCGTCGCGAGCCTTTTCGAGCGCCGGGCCCCAGGGTTATATCACAACACGGCCGTCGTCTTCGAAAACGACGGGAGCATCGCCGGCATACACCGCAAGATGCACATTCCCGACGACCCTGCCTACTACGAGAAGTTCTATTTCACTCTCGGCGACCTTGGCTTCCACCCGATTCGGACGAGCTTAGGCAAACTTGGCGTGCAGGTCTGCTGGGACCAATGGTATCCCGAGGGGGCGCGACTCATGGCCCTGCAGGGAGCCGACCTCCTCATCTACCCCACCGCCATCGGTTACGAGAGCACGGACACGCTGGAGGAGCAGCAACGGCAGCGCGATGCCTGGACCACCATCCAGCGCAGCCACGCCATAGCCAACGGCATACCTGTCGTCGCAGTCAATCGCGTCGGCTTTGAGCCCGACCCGAGCGGCACGACGGGCGGCATCAAGTTCTGGGGAAGCAGCTTCGTAGCCGGCCAGCAGGGAGAGCTCCTCTATCAAGCCAGCCCGACGGATGAAGAAGCAGCCATCGTAGATGTTGACCTGCAGCGCACAGAGACCGTCCGCCAGTGGTGGCCCTTCCTCCGCGACCGCCGCATCGACAAATACGGCGACCTCACCCGCCGCTTCATAGATACAGCCCCCCTCTGACTCCAAGACAACCAAACAGGAACAGCCTCCCCCAAGCCCTCCAAAGGAGGGGGGAATAAATTACCAAATAACTAAATCGTAACTAAATCGTAAATAGTAAATTGCTAAATCGTAAATTACTTAAATAGTAAATAAATCGTAAATCGTAAATAGTCAAATCGTAAATAGTCAAGATGTCCAGTACATTAAGGTTTCAGATAGTAGGCGAGGCGTTCAAGAAAAGGCCCGTCGAAGTGCCGAGGCGCACGGAGCGTCCCAGCGAGTTCTTTGCCAAATATGTCTTCAACCGCAGGAAGATGCAGCAGTATCTGCCCGCGGAGGTCTATAAGAAGATGTGCGACGTCATCGACGGCGGTGCGCCGCTCGACATGGCGACAGCCGACGCCGTTGCCGCTGGCATGAAGAAATGGGCGATGGAGCTTGGCGCCACGCATTGCACCCACTGGTTCCAGCCCCTGACCGAAGGCACAGCCGAGAAGCACGACGGCTTTGTGGAGCACGACGGCAAGGGAGGCATGATAGAGGAGTTCACCGGCAAGCAGCTCGTGCAACAGGAACCCGATGCCAGCTCGTTCCCAAGCGGCGGCATCCGCAGCACCTTCGAGGCGCGAGGCTACTCGGCATGGGACCCCACAAGCCCCGTCTTCATCTTCGGCGACACCCTGATGATTCCCACCATCTTCATCTCCTACACAGGCGAAGCCCTCGACTACAAAGCGCCGCTCAAGAAGTCGCTCAAGGCCGTCGACAAGGCAGCCACGGCCGTTGCACGCTACTTCTATCCCGACGTCAATCGCGTGGTCAGCAATCTCGGCTGGGAACAGGAGTACTTCCTCGTCGATGAGGGGCTCTACGCAGCTCGTCCCGACCTACTGATGACGGGCCGCACGCTGCTCGGACACGACAGCGCGAAGAACCAGCAGATGGACGACCACTACTTCGGCTCCATACCGATGCGCGTCGCCGCCTTCATGAAGGACCTCGAGATAAAGGCTTTGGAGCTGGGCATCCCATGCAAGACGCGGCACAACGAGGTGGCGCCGAACCAGTTCGAACTGGCGCCCATCTTCGAGGAGACGAACCTCGCCGTGGACCACAACATGCTCATCATGAGCCTGATGAAAAAGGTGGCACGCCGCCACGGCTTCCGTTGCCTCCTGCACGAAAAGCCGTTCGCCGGCATCAACGGTAGCGGCAAGCACAACAACTGGAGCCTCTCCACCGACACCGGCATCCTGCTGCACGGCCCGGGCAAGACGCCGCTCGACAACCTGCGTTTCGTCACCTTCATCGTCGAATCGCTGATGGCCGTCTATCGCCACAACGGCCTTCTCAAAGCCTCCATCATCAGCGCCACCAACGTGCACCGACTCGGAGCCGCCGAAGCGCCGCCAGCCATCGTGTCGAGCTTCCTCGGGAAGGAAATCACCGGCCTGCTCGAGCAACTGGAAGCCTCCCCCATCCCCTCCGAAGGAGAGGTGAACCTCGGCAGCGAGTCTCATTCTCCTTTAGAGAGAGTCGGGAAGAGGCTGTCGCTCAGCCTCGACATCCCGCAGATTCCCGAGCTGACGCAGGACAACACCGACCGCAACCGCACCTCGCCCTTTGCCTTTACGGGCAACCGGTTCGAGTTCCGCGCCGTCGGCAGCCAGCAGAACTGCGCCGCATCGATGATTGTGCTGAACACCGCGATGGCAGAGGCTTTGACGAACTTCAAGACGCGCGTCGATGCCCTCATCGCAGAAGGACTGGAACCCATGAAAGCCATACTCCGCATCGTCCGCGAGGACATCAAGACCTGCAAGCCCATCCGCTTCGACGGCAACGGCTACAGCGAAGCCTGGAAGGAGGAGGCAGCCCGCCGAGGACTCGATGTGGAGACCAGCGCTCCCATCATCCTCGACCAGTACCTCAAGCCCGAGACGGTAGAGATGTTCCAACGCATGAACGTCCTCACAAAGGCAGAGCTGGAAGCGCGCAACGAAATCAAGCTCGACACATACATCAAGAAGGTTCAGATCGAGGCGCGCATCTTCGGCGACATCTGCTTGAACCACATCATCCCCGTCGCCACGCGCTACCAGACGCAACTCATCGACAACGTGCACAAGATGCAGGACATCTTCCCCGCCGAGACAGCCGACCGCCTGAACGGCACCAACCTGAGCCTCATCAAGCAAATCGGCGAGCACAATGCCTTCATCATCGAAAACGTGGAGCGCCTCATCGAAGCCCGCCGCGTAGCGAACCGCATCAAGGACGGCCGCGAACGCGCCATCGCCTACCACGACACCGTGGCGCCCCTCATCGAGGAGATACGCTACCACGTGGACCATCTCGAACTCATCGTCGACGACGAACTCTGGCCCCTGCCCAAGTACCGCGAGATGCTGTTCATACATTAGGGACAACGGACCCTCTCGCAAGGGAAGTTCAAATCCCACAGCACAGAACGGCCGACGCCATAGTTAGATGCAGCGATGAGAGTGTGCAATCAAGAGCCCCCAATTCTTATGAGAAAAAGGGGGCTCCACTTTTTTTGAGTTTGATTTGTTTTATTCCTTATTTAATCAGGACTTTCTTTGTCGTACCGTCGGAGTAGCGGATAATGTTGATGCCCTTCTGAGGCTTGGCAAGCTTCTTGCCATCGAGCGAGTACCACGACGAATCATCCTTCGTTCTTAATTCTTCACTCTTAATTTCCTTGATGCCGTCCGGGTCAACGCTTGTCGAGAACGATTGCTCTTCTCCATAGAAAGTCTCACCTTCTGAGGTCGTCACGAAGGCCACATAATTGTATGTCGTCTCGTATTCGAGGTCTTCCAGTGTGGCAATCATCACGTTTCCGCTGGCATTCACGACCGTCACATTGTCGGGGACTGAGTTCGCTTTCTTGCGGAGAGAAACGGAAACCTTGCTCGGCCAGTACATGAAACCCTGACTCACCACATTATCCGTGCCTCGCATGGCATAGCCCTTCACCTCGGCCTTGTTGCCGTTCACCTTGATTTGAGCGTATGTGTGAACTGTTGGCTCGAAGTAGCTTGTGTTCGTGGGGTCTATGCCCACCCATTCGCCGTAGTAGCGATTGCCCGAATCCGACTCATAATAAGGCCTGTACCTCCACAACCTTTCAACATAAAGGTTGCGGATATAGCCTTCCATCATGCCGCCATAAAGATAGGCCGCGCCAAAATTGGAGGCAAAGTCATCCTCCCAGTCAGTACGCCTCCACTCAAAGCCCACATTTGTTTCTTCATCATCGAGGTTAGACTCTGCTGCCACAATAACGTTGCCTAAAGAGATAATCTTAGGCTGCTGAGTGGTAAGGGTGAGAGGCTCTGTCCTGAAGGAATAAGACTTCGTGTACGAAGCATCCTCATAGGTCAGCGTGATAGAAGCAAGTCCCTCATACAGAGTCTCCGGGTCTAATCCTGTGAATACTATTTCATAGCCGTTTGCTCCCTTTTCGACAGGGATGTCTGATACCTTCACCGTCTCAGTCAACTCAGGATATTCATTTATATATGACAGATTCAACGAGCTTGCAGTTGCCTTGACCAATGACAGCATAGGAACAGAAAGACTTCTCCCAGTTCCAGTTTCCTTAACTATATCATAGCCATTAGTCCACAGCCATAGTAATAATCTTCCTTCAGTAGTGTATATTGTTGACGTTTTTGGCAAAACATTATCAACAATGCAGGATACCTCATAGACATCTCCTCCTATCACAATGTCAGAAAGGAGTTCAGCCTCTCCGTCTGTGCCCTCGTAGCCAACAATAGTGGCATAGTTGTTCAGAGTGTCTGCTACTTGATAGACGACGCCGTCCACCGTCTCCTTCGACCAAGTGTAAGCTCCCGTCAAGGTCACATCATGAGCAGGCATCGTTTCGGGCATCTCGCCCCAACCCGAGAAGGTCATGCCTTTCTTCGTAGGAACAGGTTCAGGCGTCAAGGCTGTGTTGTAGTCAATAGGATAGGACTTGTATTCCTCGTCATCGAGAATGTAAGTAAGCAAGTATTGGTTGATGGTAAACGTACCTGTCACGGTTACATCTTCAGCCGGCATCGTTTCAGGAATCTCGCTCCAGCCACTAAAGGTGTAGCCTTCTTTTGTAGGTTCTGCTTCTGGAGTAATAGCTGTTCCACAGTCCACGGAGAATGTCTTATAATCATTGCCATCTACTTTGTACGTAAGTGTATAAGATTTGGCAGTGAAGGTGCCGGTTACGACAACATCTCCTGCAGGCATCGTATCAGGTAATCCGTTCCATCCAGAGAAGGTGTAGCCTTCCTTCATTGGTTCGGCTATTGGTGTCAATGTGGTGCCGTATTCTACTGAGAATGTTGTATAGACATTACCATCTACCTTATAGGTTAATGTATAAGAATTGATAGTGAATGAACCTGTGACAACAACATCATGAGCGGGCATTGTTGTAGGCAATCCGCTCCAGCCACTAAAGGTGTATCCCTCCATTGTTGGTGCTATCTCTGGAGTAATTGTAGTGCCACAGGCCACGGAATATGTTATATAGACATTGCCATCCACTTTGTATGTTAAAGTGTAATTATTGGCTTGCCATTGAGCAATTACTGTCAAGCCGCCTAATGGCATTGTTTCTGGTATTGCAGGTTCCCAGCCAATGAATGTATAGCCTTCCCTCGTGGGATTTTGTGGCGGATTTATCATACTGCCATAGTCTTGTGTAATGCTCTCAATCGTACTGCCACCATTTGTATCGAAGTTGATTGTATATTGATTGATGGTGAAATAGCCTGTAATTGTGATATCATAATCGGGCATATAATCTGGCAATCCATTCCATCCAGAGAAAGTGTAGCCTTCTTTTGTCGGCTCTTCTTCTGGGGTAATAGCCTGTCCTTCTAATATCTCATATGACTTATATTCTGCTCCATCAACCGTATAGGACAATATGTGCGAATTAAACCCAACAATACTTCCAAACTCGCTCCAAGGTTCAGTTTCTCTGTATAAATTAATAGAACTGTATGGGACATGGAGCGTAGCATTCTTGGAATCAAAATCTACAAAAGAACCCTCCGTCTTTAAATTTGGTAGATTTTCTAAATTGAAGTATATGTCTACAAGTTTATTGCAAAGACAGAATGCAGAACGATCTATAGTGACATTAGTAATTGTTTCAACACTAACCTTCGTCAAGTTATAACACCCCTTGAAAGCTACTTGACCTATATATTGAATATACCCCACAACTTTTACCTCTGTAATGCTACCAGCATAGGGATACCATGGAGTATTAACTTTTCCTTGTGTAAGATTTTTATAATCAGTCATTCCACCATGGCCTGATATAGTAAGAATCCCAGTAGAAGTGTTTAACTCCCAATAAACATTTGGTTGACCACATGTTCCTTTATATACATATGAATATGTTATAGTAGGTAGTAAGAATAGGATAATTGAAAGGACGTGTTTAAACGTCGATAGTTTAAATTTCAGAGCAAAATCCTTCATAAATTGGGCGTTCTTTTTTGCCCCTCCAGTACCTCAAGGGCATTAATTGTACGCAGAAGCGTGGCACTGATATACCACTTCTTCTGATGGAGGCTGTGAGAATTGCCCTTAGATGTAGATGCAGTAATCAGTCCACGCTATAAGCGCGAACCGTTATTACCGTCCTTGCATCTAATAGAAGTTTCTCACATTTCCATCAGCAAGTCGAGCATAACGCTTCGTTTATTTCCGATAAGATATGTCCATAAGGACGGTACAAAAATACGAGTTTTTTCCTTTCCTGCAAAGAAATCAGCGAATTATTTTAGCCTTAGATACAAAAAAGCCCCTCAAGCCGTTGGTATTGAGGGGCTATATACAAAACAAGGGCATCATGCAGTCAATTCATGGCACATCGTTACAACACGTTGCAAGGTTCATCTCAACACGTTGCTAAACTTCTCGCAACACGTTGAAACGGTCAACTTAACACTTTTCGAGTAGTCCAAAACCTTAAGAAATGTGGAATGACATCCCACGACCTGTAAAAACGATTTGTTACCAACGCGAAACTTTTTGTTTCGCGTTGGTAACAAAAAGTTTCACGTTGGTAACTTCAAAAGAGACAAGCAGTGCTTCAAATGATTAACAGCCAAAGGAAGTATACTAAAGTGCTACTCCCAAAACATTCGGCTTCTCCGCCTGCACCTGACCAAAGGGAAGTCCCGGCTAGCCAACAACGTGATGTCAGCTAGCCAGCAACATGATGTGAGTCGTTTTATTTAATCGCGACTTTTCGTCCGTCCTGGATGTAGATGCCCTTCGGCAACTGACCATTGAGCGTTTGCCGTTTGCCGTTATCCATTTGGCCATTTGACATTTTGCGGCCCTGCAGGTCGTAAACGCCTCCGTTTCTTATTTTCTTATTATCTGCATTTCTAATTGTCTCAATTCCTGTGGCTATGGGGCGGATGCCTTTGAGTCCGAAATCGATGTAGGCTCCGCCGCCTCGGTTCGTGCACTCGATGGCGATGATGTTGTTGTCGTCGGGCGTCAAGGCTTCAAGTGCTTCTTGACTGATGGCGATGTCCTTGTAGGCGGTCAGATAGTCGTCTTCCTGGAATGCCACGACGCCATTGAAATAGACCGTCACATCCTCGTCGTGGTGGATTCTGCCCGTCAGGGCCTTTATCTGCTCGGGGGTGAATCCGGTGAGGTCGAGGTGATAGCGCATGCGGATGGCGAAGGAGGTCCATGAGGTGTTCACGCGGCTCCCGGGAGGATTGTTGGCGCCAAAGCCGGAGCGTCCCTCTTGCCAGCCTGTCTCGCGATAGCCGGGCTTGGTCCATCCCGTATTGGATGATGCGCTCGAGGACGTCTGGTACTTCCACGTCTGCGGTGCGGTCTCGGCCGTGGGCAGCACGTCGTACTCCTCGTTGTTGAACGTATTCAGGAGGTTTGCCAGCTCGGTGGTGGTGATGACGAGCACGGAGCCATGCTGTACGCCTTCGGGGAGCGCGTACTGGTTCTCGTCGCAGGGATACCATTTGTTCTCGCTGGGGTTGCCGCTGCGACTCATGGTCGGCCTACTGTCGCCTGTAGGTGTGCAGACGAGGAACCATCCGTCAGCGTTCATGGCGGGTAAGGTCTGGGGCGCGCGGCACCTGGGAATCTGCGAGCTGAAGACGCGCTGCGCCTCGCTCCACTTGGTTCCCGTCGTCTTGATGCTGGCGGTCTGCGTCTGGCAGACGCTTCGGTCGGAGTTGTAGAAGAGGGCGGTAAAGCTGTCGCCCGTCTTCTCGATGTGCATGTCGTAGGCTGAATAGCTGGGGGTGAAGAGGGTGCGCGGGGTTGAGTAGCGCTTCCAGTCCTTGGTGATGGAGAGGTAGATGCCGTTCCTGTCGCCGTTTCGTGCGCTCCAATAGACGAAGTATGAGGATGTGGCCTCGTTGTAAATCCATTCGGGCGACTCGACCTTGCTGGCGTCGGAGGTGGAGGGCTTGACCAGGATGTCACCGTTATCGCCCACCTGCCAATTGATGAGGTCTTCGCTCTGAAGGTGATAGAAGCCGTACTTGCTCTCGTCGGCGAGGTCGGCGACAAGGTGGAAGACGTCCTTGCCGTCTGCTGTCGTGCGGCGAATGAACGGGGAGGTGAGTTCCAGGTCAGCATAGTCGCCGCCCAGGACGCTGCGGTTGCCGTTGATGGGCGTCCACTTTGCGCCGTCCATGCTGTAGGCATAGTGCAGCTTCTTGCTCATGGGGAGCGTATAGGTCATGAGGTAAGCCTTGCCGCCTGCCACGCTGAATTCCGGAGCTGGCGTCTTGGCTGGCATGGGCTCGACCTGCAGTTCGGCGTTGGGCGTGTAGCTGCGGAGCTTCAGGCCGCAATCGATAAACTGGCCGCCCGTCGTCTGCTTGCAATGGATGGCGATAAGGTTGTCCGAGCCGTCGAACTTGAGCGACTGGAGTGCCTCGGGCAGCAGGGGCCATTGCTCGTATCGTGTGTTGTAGCCCGTCACTTTGGCTGCAAGTTTGCCGTTGATGTATATCTCGGCATCTTCGTCGTGGAAGAGCCAGAGGCGCAGTTCCTGCAGCTGGCTTGCATCGAAGTTGTTGATTTGGAACGTACGACGCAACCAGATGTCGCTGCTGGACCATGAGGTGCGCCCTCCGCCGCCGAAGCCGGCATTGCCCGTCTTCCAGCCGGTGTCGCTGAATCCCGTGGTCATCCAAGTGTCGGCAGGTTCCGTTGTCGTGTATTTCCAAGTGATGCCGGATGCGCTATCGCCTGCGGGAACGATGGTGGCGGCATCTTTGTAGCGGCTGTTTATCGTGCGCTCTATCTTGGCTCGCATGGCGGCCTGCTGCGCGGGCGATACCTTCAGCACCTTTCTGTCGTAGGTCAGGATGCCGTTACACTCTTGTTCCACATCGGATATCTGGGTATAGACGGACATCCAAAGGCCTTTCTCCTTCTGCAGCTCCTGCAGGCGGTCGGTGTAGTGGTCGTAGAGATTGGCGTAGGTATCAGCATCTTCGACGGTCGTATAATTGACGTCGGAGCCTGCCCACATGTGGTCTTCGACAAAGAGATTGATGCCGCCGAACTCGCCGCATGAGGCGACGCGCTCGTTCAAAGGATTCGTGGCGGCATTTGGCGCGGGATAGGAGTGGACGTCGAGGAAGTCGCCCATCTCCACATCCGTCCATCCCGTCACGGCATGCACGAAGCGGCCGGGGTCGTGATTAGCCTGGATGACGCCGTTGACGGCTCGCATGGTATGCGCCATGCCGCTGCTGGCATGCTGTCCCCAGCCTTCGTTCCAGACCACCCAAGCGCCGATGCAGGGATGGTGACGCGTGGCTTCGATGAGGGCCTCGTTTTCGCGATAGAAATTCTCCATGGCATATTCGAGGTTGCCGATGGCTCCGCTGCCACAACCCGAAGGCATGTCTTGCCAGACGACAAGGCCATGATGGTCGCACCAGTCGAACCAAAGGTCATTCTCCAGCTTGATGTGCTTGCGCACCATATTCATGCCAAAGTCCTTCATCACTTGCAGGTCATAGACCATCGCCTCGTAGGATGGGGGCGTGAGCAGTCCGTCGGGCCACCAACCCTGGTCGAGTGGACCATACATATAGAGCGGCTGGTTGTTGAGCAGGATGCAGGGATGGCCGTCCACCATGCCGCGCGAGAACTTCCGCATGCCGAAGTATCCGCTCACCTTATCCGTCTGCTGACCTCCTTCGTTCACCGTAATGTCGAGGTCGTAGAGGTTGGGCTCGTCGGGGCTCCAAAGCTTGGCGGAGGGGATGGAGAGCGTGAATGTCTCGTCCGAACTGCCTGTCTGCTCGGCCACGGCATTTTCGCCGTCCTTTACCGTCAGGGTGACGGTGCAGGGCGATGAGGTCTTGACCTTGATGGTGACGGTAGAGTTGTCGATATCCGGGATGGGCTCGTAGCTTTCGATATGTGTTGGGCTGACGGGTTCCAGCCAAACGGTCTGCCAGATGCCGCTGACGGGTGTGTACCAGATGCCGCTTGGCGAGACGCTTTGCTTGCCGTTGGGCTGCCCGCCGTCGGTCGGGTCCCAGACGGCCACCTGCAGTTCCTGCTCGGCTCCCTCTTGCAGGAAAGGCGTGATGTCGAATGCGAAGGGAACGGAGCCGCCGTCGTGGGTGCCAGCCAGCTGGCCGTTGACATAGACGTAGCATCGCCAATCGACTGCTCCGAAATGCAGCAGGACGCTCTTGCCGCTGAAGTTGTCGGGCAAGGCGAATGTGCGGCGATACATGTGCGTGGCACGTCGGTTGGAGGAATAGCTCTTGTCCATGATGCCCGAGAGAGCCGACTCCACAGGGAACGGCACCAGTATGGCCTTCGAGAAAGACGAGGCGCTCTGCTCGTAGTCGTAGTTGACGGACGAGCGCTTGAAGTATTGCCAGATGCCGTTCAGGTTCATCCAGTCCTGCCTTTTCATGGAGGGACGCGGATATTCCTGCCATGCATTCTCTTCAGTCACTTGCTCGCCCCAGACGGTCATAATGGGGGCGGACTGCTTTGTCCATGAACTCTGCGCACAGGCGCTTTGCGAAAGGGTTAACATGACTGCCATGACTGCTGTCACGCTATGGCTAATTCTCTTTTTCATAATGCTGTATAGTTATTATTTCGGTTTGTTATCGTCCAGCCAGGCCCTGCATAGATGCTCCCGCTCCTACTGGAGTGATGCATCCATCACACCTGCTATAACGAAGAATATCACTAATATGAAGCACATGAAGAGCATGGCAAGAACTGCCGACAGAACGTTCAGGAGGATGCTCTTCAGCCAACTAATACCCAGCATCTGCTTGTATAGGAAGACAATATAAATGCAGGACATTACCTGATAGATTACCTTCACCACCGTATTTGTGCCCGGGATGAGGCACAGGGGAAGCAGGAAGATGGATATTATCATGACAATGCACGAGTGGTACATCTGCGCATAAAACTGCTCGGAAAGGTTGAGGGAGAGTCTCTGCCCGTCGGGGCGCGCCAGTTTGCACTTCTTGAAAACCATGGTGTAAGGCGGGACGGCAAAGATTGCCGCGAAAAGCGTGCCGTAGAGCTTGTTGGCGTAGAGCTTGTTCATTCCGTTCATGATGGTTGTCAGAAACGCGCCATCGGACGATTCCGTGTCTGGGAAAATCTCCATCGTAGCCATTTCGTCGATGATGGAACTGCTGATGCCAAGGATGTAAGAGATTATGGCATAGGCCGTAAGCACGAATACGAACAGCTGCAAGGGGTGGTAGTATCGGATGCGTTTGCCCAGCAAATAGTCTCGCACCATACAGCCGGGGCGCAGCAAGAGGTCGAGGCAGGTTCTCACGAACTTGTTGTCGCCACCCACGAAAGGAGCCACCAGGTTTCTCAGCATCTCGCCCTGGCACATTCGTTTGGTGGCAGCCTTCTGGCCGCAATCTGGGCAATAATTGCCCTCAAACGTATTTCCGCAGTTAAGGCACTTTGTCATTCGCGATTCGATGCGTCTTATTTCACCATATATTTCTTTCCGCCGACGACATAAATGCCTCGCGGCAAGCCATTCACGGCATCCCGGGCATCGACGTTACGGCGCAGGCATGTACCCTGAACGGAATAGACATCGACTCTCGACGCCTGGCCCTCGACGATTTCGATGGCATCGGGGTCGATGGGCGAGTAGTCGTCGTTGTTCGTCAGATACATATCCTTGACGGTTACCGTGCCATTGCCGTTGCCCCAGAAGTCGACGATATGGATGTTGGCTAAGTCGAGCGGCTGCCCTGTCTTGTCGCCAGAGGTGTATTTCGCTTCCTGGAGATTGAGCACGATTTGCCTTCTCGAAGCGAAGCTGCCAGTGGAGGGCGTTGCGCAGCAGTCGGACCAGATGCTGTTTTCCGTGAAGATGTTCAGGTGGGCATCACAACTCTGCGAGCCTCTGAGGTTGATGACGAGGTACTTGTATTCGCTCCAATCGGCGCCGTCGCTGTATTGCCAACCCATCTGCCCGTACTGGCTGGGGCGGAAGCGACGCATGCGCTCGTCGTAGGTGCCCTGTCCGAAGAACGAAGTAATGTACTCCTTGCCGAAGGGGAAATAGGTGGAGTGGACCGTGAATGTCTTTGACAGGACGTTGCCCAGCGGGTCTTTGTAGGTAGCCACTACGGTCACGTTGCCTTCTCTCAAGCCTCGCAAGCGGCCGCGCTCCACTTTCATGACGTAGTCGTTGCTGAGGGTGAAGCTGGCTTTTGCTGCCACGTCCTCGACATGGCCGTCGAGGAAGACGGCTTTCAGCTCGAGGGGCGTGCTGCTGCCTGCCATTATCTCGATTTCCTCCTTATCGAGGACGAGGGAATCTGCCGTGAGCATCTCGGGACTGAAACCTTCGAAGTCGTCGGGGAAGAAGCGTGACTCGTCGAAATCGTCCTCGGTGGAGAACCAGTCGAAATCAGCATAACCGCATACTGCGGCATGTGGCGCGTCGGAGCCCTCCGTGCCGTGATAGCAGAAGAGACCGAAGCGGGCACCTACGAAGACGGTAAGGCTGAAGCTGAGCGACGTCTCGCCGCCGATGGGCTGATAGTTGACGTTGTCGAGCGAATAGTAGAACTGCGTCTTGCTCGTGCTGTAGGAGACGCTGGCCCGCAGATAGACGATGCTGTCGATATCGGCAGTCTCCACCTGTTCCGTCGGGGTGAAGCTGTCGTGGACGCGCAGCGTGTCCTGCCGCCAGATGAGCTGTTTCTGCCCGTCCTGTACGCGGACAGCGAGCATGGCATACGGATCCTGGAAGATGCAGATGCCGGCATAGTCGCCCTCCTGAAGGCCAGAGACGTCGAGGCGGACGGTACCCAGCGAGGCTTTTTTCTCGTAGGCAAAGATGCGCTGAGTCAACATGTTACGCGCCTGTGTCAGTCGTGCGACGGGTTCCGACGTCCTCAGTCGCAGCCAGCCTTGTCGCTCGAAGAGTGACCAGGCAGCATCGTCGGGATTGTGGTTCCATTGCCATTGCATCCCGAGGGGGAAGCTGCGGAAGTTGTCGTTGGTGGGCAGGCCCTCGCGCCTGTCGGAGATGGCGGTCGAGGGTTTCGTGGTCGTGGTGTACGGCACGCCTCTGTTGCCCACGACTGGCCAGTTCTGCGTCCACTTCACTGGTTGCAGGTTGGGGAAGCGCCCCAGACAGCCGACGTCCTCCTGCATGATGGTCCACCACTCGCCGGTCGGCGTCTCGATGAGTGCGCCCTGATGAATCGTGTTGGGCTTGCCGTTGATGGTCTTTTCCACCAGCATCTTTTCCTCGTAGGGACCAAAGATGTTTTGCGAGCGGAAGACGACCTGACCGCTCGGCCACCCGCCGTAGGTGGCATATATATAGTAGTAGTCGCCTATCTTGTAGAGATGGCAGCCCTCGAGCCCCGAGTTGTCGCGCGTCACGACTGACTGCTCGCGCTTGAAGTTGAACTGTTCGTCGAGCTCGCAAATCTTGATGTCGTTGATGCCGCATGCGATATAGACCTTTCCGTTATCGAAAAGCATGCCCGGGTCGTAATATATGCGAGAGAGTTTCTTCATGTCCCAAGTGCCCTCGGGATCGCTGGCGGAGAGCACGAAGCCACCCGCGTCGTTGCCGTTGACGAGGATATAGAACATGCCGTCGTGATAGGTCATGGAGCATGCCCACATACCTGCGGCGTAGGCGTTCTTGTCGTTTTGCAGGTTGTAGCGGTCGGAGGCGGAGAGCTGCGTCAGGGGTTGGGCGCAGTACTGCCAGTTGACAAGGTCCTTCGACTTCAGTATCGTAGCTCCCGGGAAATGGTGCATAGTGGTGGAGACCATATAGTAGGTATCGCCGGCGCGAACCACATCGGGGTCGGGGAAGTCGGCCATGACGACCGGATTCCTGTACTTGCCGTTGCCCAAATCACGTATGGAGACGTTCTTGTAGTCGGGATGCGCCCAGTCCTTCTCGTAGTACTCGGCGTACCAGTCCATGCAGGCCTTGCCGCATGCCTCCTCCAAGCCTCCGAAGGCGGGAAGCACGGTGCCGTCGGCTATGAGCGTATCGACGTTCAGCAGGCAGTGCGTGCCGGAGAGCGTCATTGAGATGTTGCCGTAGTAGTCGAGGCAAGCCTTGTAGGCCTTGCCCCATTTGGAGGTGGAACCCGTCGACCATGTGCCGTAGTTGGGCTGCACCCATTCGCCGTGCTCGTTTTGGTGACCTTCCTTGTCGGGATTCACGGGACTCCAGTCCACCTCAGTAATGATGATGGGAGCGAAGTCGACGACCGGCACCTGGGTATGGAACTGGTTGATTTTGTCCTGCGGATTGCAGTGGCTGTCGCTGCAGCCGTACCAGCCCGTGTAATCGTGGACAGCGTAGCCGATGTCGGGACCCTCGATGGGATAGGACGCGTAGCTGGTGTAGTTGGCTTGCCAGCCCGTGCCCGGCGCCCAGATAATGCCGGTGAAACCGTTCTCGCGAATCTTGTTGACGATAGGCTGGAAGAAGTCGTGCAGGGCGGCAGGGTCGTCCTCGCCGTTGGCGTTCTTCAGGGAGACGGGTTCGTTGGCAAGCTCGATGCTGATCTGTCCCGCGTACTTTCTTATCGAGTCGTTCTTCGAGACGATATTCCAAACGGTCGTCAGGTATTGGTTATACTCGTCGCCCACCTTCAGCGAGCCCGGGCATACGCCTGGCGGACGCATGACGACGTACAAGCCGTGGTTGATGGCGTCCTTGGCAAGGGGGAAATACAGATTCTTGAGGAACGTGTTCAGACGCGAGGCGCTGAAGCGGGAGATGTCGGCTTCCGAGCCGTCGCCCGCGGCCTGTTTGTTCGGGTCGTTTGTCCAGCAGGGGTCGAGGTGCAGACGGAACACGTCGCACTTTGCCTGCTCGAGGCCTTCGAAAATCTTATGGAAGTACGCTTTGCACTTCTCGGCGCCATTATTGTCGTAATGTACGGCTCCATCGCCCCAAGGCGAACCCCAGCGATAATCGTTGAAGTACATGTTGGGCGTGTCCATCACGCCATGAAGCACTACGTGGTTACCGTGCGTATCCACCAACCAGCGACCTTCGACATGCAGAGACGGAAGGGGCTTTTGAAGTTGAGCATGAGCTGCCACAAACGCAGTCATGCAAAGAAAGATTAAAAATGATAGTTTTTTCATAGTTTAGAGATATTTTCGGTACAAAGTTACGAAATAATAACCATTCTTTCCACATTTTATATAAGAAATATGCTCAAAGGCCGGCACTTTCTTCATCTTTTAATGACAATAGCGACTGCCGGGAGGGGAAAACGATACTGGTGGGCGGTGAAAACGATACTGGTGGGAGGAGAAAACGATACTGGTGGGAGAGGAAAACGATACTGGTGGGAGATAAAAAAGCACCGTAGGTGCGACAGACAACAGACGGGGGTGATAACCCCCGGTAACGTGCGAGCTGCGATTTCCAAGCCCTGAAAGGGCGACAGAGCATGCCATCTGTTTAATCTCAGCTTGCTGAGGGTTCTGCCGTCCCTTCAGGACTTCTTTGACGCTGCATCATTACCGGGGGCTCGCGCCCCCGTCTGTGGTCTTTTCAGCCTTTCAGGCTTCTACCGGGCCAACAAATATAATATTCCCCAAAATTACTGGTGGCAGAGAAAAAAGCACCGTAGGTGCGACAGACAACAGACGGGGGTGACAACCCCCGGTAACGTGCGAGCTGCGATTTCCAAGCCCTGAAAGGGCGACAGAGCA
>CAMJOE010000003.1:0-47142 GCA_946407485.1 uncultured Prevotellaceae bacterium
TGGCAGCCGTTATGCCAATCTTCTCGGCAAGTTCCTGTGATGACATCTTCCGCTTAGCCATCATCACATCTACGTTTACGATTATACTCATAATTATACGTGTTTAGATGGTTAGTTCCTGTTCTTCCTGCAATTCCTTTCCCATCAGGATAATCTGCGAGACTATCATCATCGCAAGACCCATGATGAGGCAGATGAAATTCGGCGTGAACCACTTGATGTCATAGTACGCCATGTTGATGTATTGCACGAGGATTTGCGTCACAATGTACGAGCGGATATATTGCCACACCCAAAAGGCTACGAGCAGGATGCCTGCCAGCTCCAGCTTCTTCGCTATGCGGGCGACGAAGACTTCCCGTCGGGCGACGGAACGCAGCACTTGGAAGACAATGATAACCAACCAGCCAAGTAGCAGCACATTAGGTATAATAGAGCAGTATGTAATGATGAAAGGCTTGGACTGCGTGACGCGGTCAGCAGGAATGGCAAGGCTCACCTGCTTCATATCCACGCGGCACACCTGACCATCCACTTCGCTGAGCAAAGCAAAATCCTTAGGATAATGGCGGGCCTGCACATTGACATCGATGTACATCGTCGGTTTGCTCTTTCTCCTCACACCACCCTCAATCTCTTCTGTTGTCGAGAATTCATCTGGCTCCTTGCCGAAGTAAAGTTCCTCACGCTCCTTGTCGGTAGAACTCGAATAGTTGACATGGACAAGGTCACACACGATAGCAGCCACCAGCACCAGTGTCAGCAGCCCGCAATACAAACGAAGTTTCTTCTTCATAACAGTAATGTTTTATTGTTAAACGATAAATAATTTCGGTGCAAAGGTAAGGAGTTTTCTTATATCATGCAAGAAAAAAGGTAATTATTTTATTGAAAAACGATAATTTCTTGTGGTTTGTCGGAAAAAGAGACGTGAAAAGAACTCCAGCGACACGTTATTAAATCGCTAACGACACGTTCCTAAATATCCAACAACACGTTCCTAAATCGCTAACGAAACGTTTCTAATTTGCTGATTAGACATGTCTAATTTCCCCTTTATATTATATATAATGTATAAGGTCATCTTGCTAAAATATGCGGCACACCTTTTGTCGGTTCAAAAAAAAGCAGTACCTTTGCCCTCGAATTGCAATAAAAACAATCAAGACTATGAAGATAGGAGACCGCGCGCCCGAGGTATTGGGCAAGGATGAACAGGGACGGGACATCCGTCTGAGTGACTACAAGGGCCGTAAGCTCGTGCTCTATTTCTATCCGAAAGACAACACGAGCGGCTGTACGGCTGAGGCTTGCAGCCTGCGCGACAGGTATGGCGAGCTGCAAGGTGCTGGCTACGAAGTGGTCGGCGTGAGCAAGGACTCTGCCGCCTCGCACCAGAAGTTCAAGGAGAAGCACGCGCTGCCCTTCCCCCTGATAGCCGACGTGGACAAGAAACTCTTGGAAGAGATGGGCGCTTGGGGCGAGAAGACCATGTACGGCAAAAAGACCATGGGCACCATTCGCACGACGTTCGTCATCGACGAGAACGGCATCATCGAGCAAATCTTTGCAGGCAAGCAGGTCAACACGAAGGAGCACGCCGACCAGATACTGGAAAGGTGAAGAGTTGAAAAGGTGAAGAGTTGAAAAGTTGAAAAGGTAAAAGGTAAAAAGGTGAAAAAGTAAAGATATGAAAAGACTGTTTTTAACTCTCGTTTTGGCGGCAGGCTTCTTCGCCATTGCCAGCGCACAGACGAGCCTCGTGGGGCGTGTCTATTCCCATCCCAACATTATGGCGGAAGAGATGAAGGCTCACGAGAAGAAGGTTCAGGCAAAGCTCGACGAAGCCATTCGCGAGGAAATAGAAAAGGCAGAGAAGAAGAAAGGCCGTCCCCTGACTGCAGAAGAAAAGGCTCAAACGAAGAAGGAAGCTGAGGAAGCCAGCAAGAGGGCGATTCTCGTCATGAAGAGCACGAAGACATCCGTCACAGCTACTTTCAAGAGCGATAAGGAGATGGAGATGCAGATGAAATTTCAGATGGACGACGAAACCTTGAAGAATGCCGGCATCAGTTGGGCAAAGCGTAAGGCGATAAAGGCAGCCATCGCGCTTCTCCCCTCGACAGAGAAGATGAAATATACCGTCCAGGGCAATCTCATCATCTGCAGCGACGGCAAGGACAAAGACACGCTCACCCTCTCCGACGACGGCAAGTACCTCTACGGCAAGATGGACGATAAGACGAAGTTCAAGCTGATGCGGACGAAGTAAGGGGTACTATTATCCATCATTCCGACATGATGAAAGCGTAATAAGAGGAAAAAGCGTTCGTAAAGTTTGGTAATGTCATACGAATGCATTACCTTTGCACACAGAAGTATTACGAATGTATTACAAATGTATTACAAAGTATGGCAACAACAATAGTAAGAAAGCCTGCATCGTTCCGTCTGAGGGCCGACCTTCTGGAAGGATTGAAGCGGAAAGCTGAACAGGAGAACCGCACGTTGAACAACTACGTGGAAAGCGTCCTGCTCGACATCGTGTACGATGAACCCAATGATGTGACAAAGGCCGCCATCGAGGAAGTGGTGTCGGGAAAGAATCCGGAGAAAGTCTATACAGATATAGACGAAATGTTCAATGACATTCTCAACGAAGAGGAATGAAATCGTTCAAGACTTCTACACAGTTCAGGAAGGACCTAAAGCGCTACAGGAACAATCCGTCGAAACTTTCAGCCCTGCATGAAGTCTTGAAATTGTTGAAGTACGAACAGCCCATCCCCGCCAAGTACAAGTCACACATGCTTCTCGGCCAGTACAAAGGTTGCATGGAGTGTCACGTCCAGGGCGATTTCCTGCTCATTTGGGTGGATGAGGTAAACAGAATCATTGAGTTAGTGCGACTCGGCACACATGCTGAGTTGTTCAGATAGACAATTAATAATGTAACGAAATATGAAGATTGAGACAAAGATAACCGAGGCCGTGAAGGCCATTGTGGAGGACCTTTACGGGCAAGCTGTGCCCGACAAGATGGTGCAGCTGCAGCAGACGAGGCCCGAGTTCGAGGGACAGATCACGCTTGTCGTCTTCCCATTCACCAAGATGAGCCACAAGGCTCCCGACGCTACGGCGCAGGAGATAGGCGCAGGCCTCATGGAGCGCTTGCCCGAGGTGGTCAGCAAGTATAATGCCGTGAAGGGCTTCCTCAACCTCAGCATCAGTTCGCGTCAGTGGATTGAGTTGCTGCAGGATATCTACGAGAATCCGAAGTTCGGCTTTCTGCCCGTCACGGACGACAGCCCGCTCGTCATGATAGAATACTCGAGCCCCAACACCAACAAGCCTTTGCACCTCGGACACGTCCGCAACAATCTGCTTGGCTGGGCTCTGGCGCAAGTCATGCAGGCCAATGGCAACAAGGTGGTCAAGACAAACATCGTGAACGACCGCGGCATCCACATCTGCAAGTCCATGCTGGCGTGGCTGAAGTGGGGCAATGGCGAGACGCCTGAAAGCTCGGGCAAGAAGGGCGACCATCTCATCGGAGACTACTACGTCGCCTTCGACAAGCACTATCGCGAGGAGGTGAAGGAGCTCATGGAAAAGCAGGGCATGGACGAGGAGCAGGCGAAGCAGGAGGCTCCCCTCATCAAGGAGGCCCACGAGATGCTCGTGAAGTGGGAGCAGAACGACCCCGAAGTGCGCAGTCTTTGGAAACGCATGAACGAATGGGTCTATGCAGGTTTCGACGAGACCTACAAGGCGCTGGGCGTCTCTTTCGATAAGATATACTACGAGAGCGAGACGTATCTCGAGGGCAAAGAGAAAGTGGAGGAAGGCCTCGCGAAAGGCTTCTTCTATCGTCGCGACGACGGTAGCGTCTGGGCCGACCTCACGAAGGAGGGGCTCGACGAGAAGCTTCTGCTCCGCAGCGACGGCACGAGCGTCTATATGACGCAAGACATCGGCACGGCCAAGCTCCGCTTCCAGGACTATCCCATCGACAAGATGATTTACGTCGTGGGTAACGAACAGAACTACCACTTCCAGGTGCTCAGCATCCTGCTCGACAAGCTGGGCTTCAAGTGGGGCAAGGACCTCGTGCATTTCTCCTACGGCATGGTGGAGTTGCCGAACGGCAAGATGAAGAGCCGCGAAGGCACCGTCGTAGATGCCGACGACCTGATAGCCACGATGATACAAGACGCGAAGGAGCTCTCGGCAGACAAAGTGAACAGGCTGGAGGACATCTCGGACGACGAGGCGCAGGAGATAGCGCGCATCGTCGGCATGGGTGCCCTGAAGTACTTCATCCTGAAGGTCGATGCACGCAAGAACATGCTCTTCAACCCCGAAGAGAGCATCGACTTCAACGGCAACACAGGGCCCTTCATACAATATACCTATGCCCGCATCCGCAGCATTCTTCGCAAGGCAGGCGTTCAGTCTGTTGCGTTGCCAACGCAACAAACGGAACTTGCCGAGAAGGAAATCAGCCTTATCCAGAAGCTGCAGGGCTTCGAGGCAGCGGTGCGGCAGGCCGGACAGGATTACAATCCCTCCTGCATTGCCAACTACTGCTACGACCTCGTGAAGGAATACAACCAGTTCTACCACGACTTCAGCGTGCTCAAGGAAAAGGACGAGCAGAAGCGCAACTTCCGCATCGTTCTTTCGGCCGCCGTCGGCCAGGTCATCAAGAACGGCATGGGCCTCCTCGGTATCGAAGTGCCGGAGAGGATGTAAGGAAGCCTCACCCCTTACCCCTCTCGGGGGAGAAGGGAACTGCTCCTGCGGAGGAGGGAGACAACGGCCGTGAAACTATGAATTATGAACTATGGACTATGAACTTCTAAAGGACAAGGTGGACTTCAATGCCATTGCGGTCGATGCGGGCTGCAGTGGCAACCCCGGTGCGATGGAGTATCAGGGCGTCTATCTCGGCAACGAGCAGCGGCTCTTCCACTTTGGCCCCATCCCTGGCACGAACAACATCGGGGAGTTCCTTGCCATCGTGCACGCCCTCGCCCTCATCAAGAAGAACGGCTGGGACATGAAGGTCTATAGCGACAGTATCAGCGGAATGGCTTGGGTGAGGAACAAGAAGGCGAAGACTACGCTGAAGCGCGACGCCCAGACAGCGCAGGTGCTCGACCTCGTCATACGTGCCGAGAACTGGCTCTGGCAGAATCCCCGGCACGCGCAAGTGCTGAAGTGGAACACCGAAGAGTGGGGGGAGATACCCGCCGACTTTGGGAGAAAGTAAGGACCCCCTAATCCCCTTTAGGGGGAAAAATGGTAAATGATTAAATGGTAAATGTGAGATGAAGCGAAGCATACACTTTCTCGAGTACCTCTACTGTCATTTGCTTATCGTTTTTTTGATAGGCAGGGTGGGGTTCATCTTGAACAATCGGTGTGTGGAGCAGCTTTCGTTTGCCGATGCTTTCAGTGCCTGCTGGCGCGGCTTTGTGGAGCACGACCTCATGGTAGCAGCATGGCTGCTCGTCGTGCCGTGGCTGGTAGGGCTGCTACAGACCCTCTCTAACTCCCCCTTAAAGGGGGAGAAACCGGTACAGAAAGCCTCACCTTTAAGGGGAGCTTTGGAAGGGTCTGGTTTTAATCTGCGTGCCTGGCTCACTCCCTACTATATTCTGATGGGCTTGTCTGTGGCAGCCATCATCGTGGCCGATGCTGTGATGTACGAGTACTGGCAGTTCAAGCTGGGGATGGTGGTGCTGAGCTATGCTGCTTCGCCCGAAGGCGCCACGAACAGCGTCAGCCTGTCCTACCTCCTCGTGCGTGCCGGGCTGTTCCTCCTGCTTGCTTTGTGGATAATCGTCCCCTGCATCCTGCTCACGCCCAAAAAGTTGGCGGGCGGCACCTTCACTCGTCTGTGGATGCGCAACATCAGCATCATCTGGCTTTTCCTTATCATCTCGGGCGTTTGTTTTATGCGTCAGGGCGACGTCTATCGCGAGGACAATCATCCCACGCAACTTGCCAACCACGCCGCCGTCAACCCGGTCTATGCCTTTGTGGGCAGCATCCGCCTGACGAAGAATTACGCCGCGCGATACGATTTCCTGTCAGAGGCCGACCGCTCCGACCTGTTCCGAGGGCTTTATCCCGAGCCGGCCGACGACATACAGGACACCTTGCTCACGACCCCTCGACCCGACATTTTGGTCGTTTTCATCGAAGGATTCGGCAGTCGCTTCGTGCGGGAGCTGGGCGGCCTGCCCGACGTGGCACCCGGCTGGAGTCGTCTCATCCCCGAGGGCATCTTCTGGGAGAACTATTTCAGTAACTCGTTCCGTACCGACCGCGGCACAGTCAGTGCCTTCTGCGGCTGGACAAGCTATACCGACATTGGCTTGATGCGACACACCGAAATGCATGCCGCGCTGCCTTCCCTCGCCAAAAGTCTGGCAAGCGAGGGCTACGAGACGGGCTACATCTACGGCGGCGCGATGACGAACATGGGCAAGCGTCAGTTTCTGGAGGACGTCGGGTTCCAGCACCTCTACGACGACACCGCCCTACAGACCCTCTCCCAACCTCTCCCTTGTAGTGAGAGGGGTATATACCCTCCCCCTGCAGGGGGGAGTCGAAGGGGGTCCGAGGAGGGTTCCTGGGGCATCCCGGACAGCGTCGTTTTGCAAAAAACACGCCATTTCATCGAGAAATGGGAGGGCGGACATCACTTCCTGGTGGCCCAGACTTTGTCGAGCCATGAGCCTTGGGACGTGCCCTATCACCGCCTCGATGACAAGATACTCAACGCCTTCGCCTATACCGACTACAGCGTCGCCTGCATGATCGACTCGCTGCGTCAGCTCCCGCAGTGGGACAACCTGCTTGTCATCATGATACCCGACCACGGCTTCCTCTACCGGCAAAGCTACAAAGACCCGGGCTTCTTCCATGCGCCGATGCTTTGGCTGGGCGGAGCCATTCGTGAGCCGCGCCGGATGCAGGTCCTCATGAACCAGAGCGACATCGCCGCCACGCTGCTCTCCCAGCTCGGCATACGCCACGACGAATACCGCTGGAGCCGCAACGTGCTGAGCCGCACCTACACCTATCCCTTCGTCTATTGCAACTACCCGGCGGGCGTGCTCTTTGCCGACAGCACGGGCGTCAGCATCTACGACATCGACGGCCACGTCACGATGACCGATCTGCCTGCCAACGGCGGCCTTCGCACCATGCGGGCCAAGGCCATCCTGCAGACCAGCTACGACGAGCTGAACGCACTCCGGCAACCCTCCCTCACGAAGGAAGCCGAAACGCCACAGCAAGGAAAGCCCGACGCTACAGCAAGGAACGGCCTTTCCCACAGCAAGGAAAAGCCGACGCCACAGCAAGCGTCTTTTCGCCCCTCGCGACTGAGACCAGCATCCCAGCCGGAAACCTAAACAATGAAATGAGATGATCAAGCAGTTTCTCGACATAGTAAAACGCTACTTCAAGCCCTACAAGATGTACATCGTCTGGTCCATCGTGCTCAACTTTGTGGCACAGTGGCTCAACGTCTTCTCCTTCGTAGTGCTCATCCCCATCCTGAACATCCTCTTCAAAATAGACCAGAACGTCTATACCTACAAAGAGTGGACGTGGGGCACGCTGAACAAGGACCTCATCGTCAACAACGCCTACGCCTGGGTGCAGAGTCTGATAGCCAGCAACGGCGCGTTCCTGACGCTCTGCCTCATGGGCGGCATCCTGGTCTTCATGACATGCCTGAAGTGCATCGGCTACTGGGGTGCGGCAAACATTATGATGCCGCTCTCCACCGGCGTGGTACGCGACATCCGCATGGACATGTACAACAAGGTGATGCGTCTGCCGCTCAGTTTCTTCTCGGCCGAACGCAAGGGCGACATCATCGTGCGCATGAGCACGGACATACAGATGGTGGAGAACTCCGTCACGTCGGCCATCTCGACCCTCATCCAGCAGCCCATCGCCATCATTATCTGCTTCGTCACACTCTTCACCGTAAGCTGGCAGCTGACCGTCTTCGTGCTCATCGTCACCCCTCCCGCCGCATGGCTCATGGGCACGGTGTCGAAGAAGCTCAAGAACCAGTCGGCGGGCGTGCAGGCAGGGCTTTCCGAGATCATGGCCCAGATAGAGGAGACGCTCAGCGGGCTGAGGATAGTCAAGGCCTTTATCGCAGAGGAAAAGATGGCCAGGCGCTTCAACTACATCAACAACGAGTTCCGCAAGGGCATGATAGGCATGATGATGCGCATCAACGCCGCACACCCCGTCTCGGAAACGATGGGGACCGTCATCATCGTTATCGTGCTGCTCTTCGGCGGCTGGCTTATCCTCGAGGGAGAAGGCTTCATCGATGCCTCCACCTTTATCTTCTACATGGTCATCCTCTACAGCGTCATCAACCCCATCAAGGACCTGACGCGCCAGGCCTATATGATACCGCTCGGCCTCACCTCGATGGAGCGCATCGACTACATCCTCAAGGCCGAGAACCCCATCAAGGAAAAAGCCGACCCCAAGCCGCTTGACAGCTTCGAGAGGCAAGTGGAGCTGAGGGACGTCTCCTTCCAATACATCGCCGGGCGCGACGTGCTGCGGCACATCAACCTCCGTGTGCCGAAGGGCAAGACCGTGGCACTCGTCGGCCAGTCCGGCTCCGGAAAATCCACCCTCGTGGACCTCATCCCACGCTATCACGACGTGTCTGGAGGACAGATTCTTATAGATGGCAAGGACATACGCGACGTGAAGATTCACGACCTGCGTGCGCTTATAGGCAACGTCAATCAAGAAGCCATCCTCTTCAACGACACGTTCTACAACAACATCACTTTCGGTGTGGAGAACGCCACGATGGAACAGGTCGTGGAGGCCGCCAAGATAGCCAACGCCCACGATTTCATCATGGAGACCGAGCAGGGCTATAACACCGTCATCGGCGACCGCGGCGGCAGGCTCTCGGGCGGGCAGCGGCAGCGCGTCAGCATCGCCCGCGCCATCCTCAAGAACCCGCCGATCCTCATCCTCGATGAGGCCACCTCGGCACTCGACACGGAAAGCGAACACCTCGTCCAGGAGGCGCTCGACCGACTCATGAAGTCGCGAACCACCATCGCCATAGCCCACCGCCTCTCCACCATCAAGAACGCCGACATCATCCATGTCCTCTACGAAGGCGAGATAGTGGAAAGCGGACAGCACGACGAGCTCATCGCCAAGAACGGCTATTACAAGCGACTCTACGACATGCAGCAACTCTGATGCCTGGTTGAGGATTAAAGATTAGAGATTAAAGATTAGGGAATAAAAGACAATAGATTAGGGAATAGGATGAAGATACTGTTAGGCACCCATTATCTTGCCAAGACCGGCGGCACGGAGAGCTATACCTTCGCCCTGGCGATGGAGCTGAAGCGGCTGGGGCATGAGCTGGAGCATTTCGCCATCATCAGGGGCGGCGTCTCCGCGATGCTGGAAGAGCAGGGCGTGCCTTTCCTGACGTCCGACCGCTTCGACCTAATCCTCGCCAATCACACGACGGTGGTGGAGCAGCTGTGGCCGCTGGGCTTCACCGTCCAGACCTGTCACGGCAACATCGCCGAGCTGGAGCAGCCGTCGCCCTATGCCGATGCCTACGTCGCCGTCTCGGAAGAGGTGCGCGAGCACTTGCAGAGCAAAGGCTACAGGGCAGCGGCGGTCATCGCCAACGGCATCGATTGCAACCGTTTTTGTCAAAAAAGGCCCATTTCATCGACATTGAAGACGGTGCTCTCCCTCTGCCAGTCCGACGTCGCCAACGACTTCATCCGCCGCTGCTGCCAGCAGGAGGGCATCCGCTTCCTGCAGAGCAACAAGTTCACCGACAACGTCTGGGCCATCGAGGACCTTATCAACGAGAGCGACCTCGTCATCGGTCTGGGGCGCTCAGCCTACGACGCGATGGCTTGCGGGCGCTGCGTGCTGGTCTATGACTTCAGGGATTACATGGGCGAGTTTCTTGGTGACGGGATGCTCACTCCCGACAGCATCGGGCACAGCATGCTATGCAATTGCTCGGGCAGGGCCAGCCGTCGGAAGTTCGACGAGCAGACGTTCATCGCCGAACTCCATAAGTACAGCCCGGAGCTCGGCGCGTGGGGCCGACAGTTCGCCCTCGAGCATCTCAACATCGAGAAAGCAGTCGCGGCGTACCTCGACATCTATAGGGGCATCGACTTCGAGCAGAAGCTCATCGCGCTGAAAAGACAAAAGCTCGACATGCAGAAGGCAAGCGAGCAGGAATTGCAAGCAGTCAACGACAGCAACACAACGCTGCAGGCGCAGCTCGCCGAGCAAAAGCAGCAGACGGCAAGTCTCCAGGCATTCTACGAGGCCAAGAGCCGGAAGCACCTCCGCGCCATCAGGGCCCTGATTTGGCTCAGCATAGCCCTGGCCGCGCTTCTCGTGGCGCTCGTCAGCATAAGGTAAAAGAAAGTATCAGATAAACAGAAAAAACATGAAAGTCAGCATCATCACCATCGCCTACAATAACCTCGAGGGCCTGAAGAGGACCTATGAGAGCATCCGCCGCCAGACGTTCCGCGACTACGAGTGGCTCGTCATCGACGGCGGCAGCACGGATGGCACGAAGCGCTTCCTCGAGGAGCACGACAGCGAGCTTGCATTCTGGTGCTCCGAGCCCGACGATGGCGTCTACAATGCCCAGAACAAGGGCACCCGGCACGCTCGTGGCGAGTACTGCATCTACATGAATTCGGGCGACTCCTTCTATGCCGACGATGTGCTGGAGAAAGTGTTCGCGAAGGACATCGATGCTGATGTCATCTACGGAAGCTGGGAGTTGGTCTTCGAGAACGGAAAGAAGGTAGAAGGCAACGTGCCCGAAGTGGCCGACCTGGCCTACTTCTTCGACGACAACATGTGTCATCAGGCCATGCTCATCAAGAGGGAAGCCATCCTGGCACGCCCTTATGATGAGAGCTTCCCCATCTATGCTGACTGGGAGGAATGGCTCGCCCTCTATATGCAAGGCAAAACGTTCGAGAGAGTCGATATCCTGATATGCGACTTCATGGTCGGCGGCTTGAGCACGGGCGACAATGCGTCCGAAGCACTCAAGAAAAAGCGTCAGGCGGACATCAAGCGCATCAATGAGCGGTACTACTCTGAGCCTTGGAAAAAGACGATGAGCCATGTGGCTCCCATCCTCCGGGAGTACAAGATAATGAAGAATTGGTCGGCCGACGACGGCCAGACGACACTGACAGATGCCTACTACGGCTACAAGTTCCTGCAGGAAAAGCGCAGAAAGCACAACAGGATCATTCGCATCCTCATTTACGTCTGCGGGGCACTGCTGGCGACAAACATCTGTACATTATGTATATTGTTATTCAGATGAGAAAGGCTGACAATGAGTAAGGTTCGCCCTATAGCATTCTATCTGCCTCAGTTCTATCCCACGCCGGAGAACGACGAGTGGTGGGAACCGGGCTTTACCGAGTGGACCAACGTGGCTCGCGCTGTTCCGCTCTTCCCCGGGCACTACCAGCCCCGCATCCCACGCGACCTGGGCTTCTACGACCTGCGTGTCCCCGAGACGCGCCGGAAGCAGGCCGAGCTGGCGCGAGAGGCGGGCATCGAGGGCTTTTGCTATTGGCACTATTGGTTCGGCGGGGGCAAACGGCTGCTGCATGAGGTGTTCGACGACGTAGTACGCAGCGGAGAGCCAGATTTCCCGTTTTGCCTCTGCTGGGCCAACCACTCGTGGTACTCCAAGACATGGGATCCCGACCTGCCCGACAAGCTTCTCGTCGAGCAGACCTATCCGGGGGAGGAGGACATCATTGACCATTTCAATGCTATGCTCCCCGCTTTCCAGGACAAACGCTACATGAAGGTGAACGGCAAGCTCCTCTTCGGCGTGTTCGACCCCTCGAAAATCGACATACAACGCATGCACGAGGTGTGGGACAGGCTGGCGCACGAGCATGGCCTCGACGGCTTCCACTTCTTCGCGCTCTGCATAGGGTCCGTCTCCCTCAAATGGTCAGACAAGGGGCATCACTACGACTCGCTCGTCCTGGACCCACTGCTCGACAGCGTGGACGCCTGGCAATGCAGCAAGAGCGAAAGGCAGTTGCGCGACAGCCTCATTGCTTCGGGTATTCCATATACCGTGCGTTACGACGATTATGTCAACCGGACGCGCGACATCTTCTCGCAGCACCCGGAGGTGCTTCCCTGCATCAATCCCGACTTCGACCACTCGCCCCGGAGCGGCGTCGTGGCGCACATGCTTGTCGATTCCACGCCGGCCGGGTGGGCACGCCTCTGCACGATAGCCTCCAAGCATGTCATGGGCAGACCCGAGCAGGAACGTCTGGTGTTCATAAAAGCCTGGAATGAATGGGGCGAGGGTAACTATCTGGAGCCCGACCGACGCTGGGGCAAGCAGTATATCGAGGAGAGCGGCAAAGTGTTCCGCGGTGATTGCCAGGCTGATGCGACCGCCACGGCATCTTCCACTCCCCTCATCTCCATCGTCGTGCCTCTATATAATAAGGAAGCGTACATCTGTCGGACTTTGCAGTCCGTCCTCTCGCAGACGTTCACGGACTACGAGATACTTGTCGTCGATGATGGTTCCACTGATGGCAGCCTTGCGCGAGCAAAGGAAATCGTCTCTGAACGCATCCGGTACTTCACGAAGACAAATGGCGGCCCCGCTTCTGCAAGAAATGTTGGCGTCCGCAATGCCAGGGGGCGCTGGGTGATGATACTTGATGCCGACGATGAGCTTGTGCCCGGCATCCTCGAGCACTTTGCAAAACTGATTCACGAGCACCCCGACTGCCATTTCTTCTGTGGCCAGCATCAGCTCCGCAGCAACGGGCAACTCACTCCATACTCCAAAAAGTACCGCGAAGGCGTACTCAGCAACAACTTCCGGGCGTGGTGTACAGGCCGTTTCATGCCAGTGGCCGGCTCTTGCATCATACTGCGCAGCCTGCTTCTCCAGCATCCGTTCCGCGAGGACTTGCGTCGCTACGAGGACGCCGAAAGCCTCTTTGGCATCATGCGTACGGCACGCATTTGGACGACAACACATCCCGCCATGATTTACAACCAGGACAGTTGCAGCGCCAGTAATGTCTGCCCCGACATCGCACAGGATTTCATCGGGCATCTCTCGCTGAAAGGAAAGAGCTTGTGGGAGCAATTTGCCCTCTGGCAATTATATCGGCAGGGGCGCAAGCTCTACCCGCGCGACATGGAGCATCTATATAAAGGAAAAGGTTTCTCCAGCATAAAGTTCCCCCTGCTAAAGCTTTGGAAAGGGATGAGATACAGATAGGAATGAAGAATCAAGAGGGAAGAATGAAGAATGTCCTGTCACTCTCAATAAGGAATCACGAATTGGGAATTATGAATTAAGTATTATGGTAAGGCTTTCCATCATTACTATCAATTATAACAACCGCGAGGGACTGGCCCGCACGATTGCATCGGTCAAGGCTCAGAACTTCAGTGACTATGAATGGCTTGTCATCGACGGTGGCAGCACCGACGGCAGCCGCGAACTCATTGAAGCCAATAAGGCATTGTTTGCTTATTGGTGCTCCGAGCCGGACAAGGGCATATACGATGCCATCAATAAGGGCACTCGTCACGCCAGCGGACAATACGTTTCGTGTATGAACTCGGGCGACACGTATTTCTCTGACGATACGCTCAGCCGGGTCTTTGCAAGTCCTCTCACGGCCGACGTCATCTATGGCGACTGGTACAAGGTTTATCCCGAAAGGCGTGTGCTTTGCAGTATGCCGTGCCCTCTTGACCTCTCCATTTTCTTTTACCATAACATCTGCCATCAAGCCATGTTTGTTCGCACCGCAGCTTTGCAGGAGAAGGGCTTTGATTTAAGTTACGCAGTATGTGCCGACTATGCACGATGGATGGAAATGCTGTTTGCAGGGGCAACGTTTCAGCGCGTGGATACAATCATCTGCAGTTACGACATGACAGGCGTGAGCAGTCAGCGTGGGGCGGGTTGGGAAGAGTGTCAGCGCATCCGTCGTGAAATCATCCCCGACTGGTTGAGACCCGTCATGGAGCGATACGACCAATATGAAAACACAGCCGATCACATCTACCTCTCCCAAATCCGAAAGCAGGGAGGATTGCTGCGTTTCTTTGTCCACAATCTGCTAAAGCTGATCAACCTCCTCTTCCTTCACATCGACCGGAGACGTATGTACTCTCACCGCCTCCCTGGGCAGAGCCCGGAGCTGCCTTAGCAAGCAGTCAGGTGGCGTCATGCGTCGTGTCGGCAAAGCCTTGCGCAGCCTTCAGAAACTCTGATGGATTGAGAAAATGTTTCTCTACAAGGCGCAGGCAATCTTCGTCCTTATCCCACCACTTGAGGTCCAGGAACTGTCGGATGGTTTCTTCGTTGAAGCGGTATCGGATGATGCGAATGGGGCAACCCACTGCGATGGCGTATGGCGGAATGTCTTTCGACACCACGGCACCGGCACCGATGACGGCACCGTCGCCAATCCTTACGCCGTCGAGCACCGTTACGCCCATGCCGATGAACACATCGTTGCCGATATGGATGCGTTCGCGCTCCCGTATCTTGTTCTTATGGGAAAGCGTCGTACCGTTCTGCTTCATGGTAGAATAGAACATTGGCGAGGTGCTGACTCCGTCGGTGGGATGCACGCCGTGCCCGCATACGAAGCCCGGGCCGATGGAACAGAACTTGCCAATCTCTGCCATTGATATCCTCGCATTCATCGAGATATATGTATAGTCGCCCACCCGGCAGTCGTAGAGATGATACGGCGGATATATCTTGCACTTCGGCGAGAGGTGGCAGGACTTGGAGTCGTTGAAGTAGTATGCTCCCTGCTCAATCAGGCCGCCAAGCTCTGGCAGCATTTTCATCAGCCATTTCCTTCTCTTTTGTCTGAAATAAGTTCTCAATCCCATAGCTAAACTAACGTTTTCCGATGCAAAGATACAACGTTTAATTCATTATTCGCATTTCATTATTCATAATTATAGGACATTTCGACCTAAAAAGGAAAAAAACTCGCAACTCTTTACTCTTTACTATTAACTTTTTTGTACCTTTGCGCATCGTACATATGATGATGAAACGCATAGCAGCACTCACTATGGTTCGCAACGATGACTTTTTCCTACGAAAGTGGGTGGAGTACTATGGGAGCGAACTGGGCAAGGAGAACCTATACATTTACTACGACGGGGAGGACCAGCCCGTTGCTGATTTCTGTAGGGGTGCGAACGCATTCGTGCATCCCAAGATAGGCACGCAGGTGGTGGCGGCAGAGAAAGGGCGCATGAAGTTCTTGTCCGAGCGGGCTGCCGAGCTCTTTTCGAAAGGCTACGACCTCGTGATAGGTGTGGATGCCGACGAGTACATCGTGGTCGATCCCAAGCAGGGCATCGGGCTTCGCGACTTCTTGTCGCGGCAGTCCATCGACGTCTGCCTCTCTCCCCTCGGCCTTGACTTCGGGCAGAAGCTGGGCGAGGAGGGCGACCTTTCTCTGGACGCGACGTTCCTCTCGCAGCGACACTTCGCGCAGATCGGCACGCGATATACGAAGCCCTCTATCATAGCGCAGCCGTGCCGATGGGGGAGCGGTTTCCATCGCGTCAAGGGGCATAATTTCCACATTGCCAAGGACCTCTATCTCCTGCACTTTGGCTATGCCGACAGCAAGATATTGGAGGAGAGGCTGGGCGATGCGGACCGCGTGGCTCAGGGCTGGAAGAACCACATCTACAAGCGCAGCCGCACCATCCGGTATGCTACGGAGAAGAAGGCGCGCTGCTTTGACCGCTGGACGCGCCTGTCCAGGACGTGCCAGACGTGGTGCCGGCCGCCGTACGCCCTCAACAAACCCGCCATGTTCGAGCTGAGGATTGTTGTCAAGATTCCTGATAGATTCCAGAATGTCCTCTAACATACCATCTCCAGACGCGTGTCAAGGCGAGCTCATTGAGAAGCTGTTGCCAGGCCACACACTTCTGCCGGAGGTGACGGTCGTCACCGTATGCTTCAACCCCTTGAAAGACGGCAGAATGGAGCTTTTCACCAAAAGCCTCGACTCCGTCCAGCAGCAGAAGGGCGTTACGCTTGAGCATCTCATCGTGGACGGCGCGTCATCCGACGGGACACTCGACTTCCTGAGGTCGTACGACAACAAGTCTCACGACATCCGCATCCTGAGCAAGGCTGACTCCGGCATTTATGAGGCGATGAATCGCGGTATTGCTTTGGCGCGCGGGAAATACGTTATCTTCCTCAATTCCGACGACTATTACCATCGTGCAGACGGGCTTGCGCTCTCGCTGGAAATGCTTGAAAAGAGCGGATGCGACTTCACGTTTGCCCCTGTCCTTCCCAAGGGACCGCATACGCGCTTCACCCACTACCACCATCCGCAACGTCGCCTGCATAAGCTTTTCGTCACAAGCGTCATCCCTCACCCCTCGATGCTGTATCGCAGGCGTGCGCTTTTGGAGGTGGGCGGTTACAATCAGGCGTATCGGATTGTAGCGGATTACGACCTGACGCTGCGTCTGGTGGCGGCAGGCCACAGGGGTTGCTTCGTGGATTACTGCTTCGCAACTTTCGTGATGGGAGGCATTTCAACGCAAGCCGCGACCAGAGGGCTTGAAACCAGCGAAAAGACGCGTGTGGTGAGGATTATCCATCGCGAGGCTTTTGGGACGGAACTCACGGAGGAAGATGCCGAGTTCCTTGTCACGAGGGGATGGTATCCGCGCAAATACTTGTCGGTTTACGTTGCGTCGCAGAAGGTGATATCCCAGGCCTTTTGTGGGCTTCCAAAGGGGGTGGGGTATCAAATGGTGCGTCGTTTCAACTACGCGAAGTATTACATCAAAAGCTTTCTATCTTTCTGACAGTCAGGACGAATGTCCTCCCGCCTTGCGTCTCTTCTTCTCCAGATAATGCTGGAAGGGAGTGAGGAAACGCTTCTCCCAGAGCCTTCTCTTCTCATCGGGCGCATTCTCGTACACCTTCCGTGCGGCCTCGATGCTCATCGCCAGATGGCGTGCCTGCTTTTCCGAGTCGGAGGAGAGCAGGAAGCTCCTCGGGTTGGGATAGTAATAGTAGAGCGGCAGACGGAGTATTGTGCAGCGCCCGACGTGCAGGAGCACTTCGCTCCACCACGGGAAGTCCTCGAACCGCATGCCTTCCAGAAAGGGAATCTTCCTGACGAGCGACGTCCGGTACATCCTGAAGCAGGGCTGGCAATGCTTCACCGCCCAGCGCCGGCTGATGTCGCTCGGGTGGGAGTATTCGGTGGCGTAGTCGAAGATGCGGTCTGTCGTGACGTATTCGATGCTGTCGAGCCCGCCGTACTTCCTGAAGCGCGGCTTGCTCTCCGGCAAGTGCAGGAAATGCAGGACCTTATTCGCCGTGCGATAGTAGTGGTGGTAGGTGAAGGTGACCATGTCGGCGTCCTCCTTTTCGGCTGCTGCGAAGCACAGTTCCATGAGCTGGGGATGGAAGAAGTCATCAGGGTCGAGGAAGAGGACGTAGCGTCCCGCGGCCCGTTCCATGCCGGTGTTCCTGGCGGCCGACACGCCTCGGTTTGCCTGGTGGATGACCTTGAAGCGCCCGTCGCGAGCGGCATAGGCATCGGCGATGTCGCCACAGGCGTCGGGGCTCCCGTCGTCGATGAGGATGGCCTCCCAGCTATGGTGCGTCTGTGAGAGCAGGCTGTCCAGGGCTCGCCTCAGGTAGCGCTCCACGTTGTAAATGGGGATGATGACCGAGATGTCGTATGCCATGCGATTATTGCTTTGCTTCTTTCTTCTTGAGCTTCTCCTCGAAGGGCGTCAGGAAATGGCGTTCCCAGGCCTTCCGCTTGTCGGACGGCGCATCGGCATACAGCTTCTTTGCCGCCTCGATACCCTTGCGGAGGCTTTCCGCCTTGCGTGCCTGGTCGGCCGACAGGATGTCGCTCCCGGGGTTGGGACAGTAGAAGTAGAGCGGCAGGTTCAGTATGGTGCAGCGCTTGATGCGGAGCAGCACCTCGCTCCACCACGGGAAGTCCTCGTAGAGGATGCCGGGGATGAACCGGACGTCGCGCACGGCATACGTCTTGTACATGCAACGCCATGCCTGGCAATGCTTTATGGCCCAGCGCGGGTCGATGTCGCGGGGCTTGGAGTATTCGGTGGCGTAGGCAAAGATGTTGTCTGTCACGAGGTAGGGCGGCTCCTTGTAGAACGCGAAGTGAGGCTTCGGGTCGTCGAGGCGAAGGAAATGCTTGACCATCCCCATCGTGCGGTACTTCCTGTCGTAGGTGAAGGCCACGAGGTCCGAGCCGTCTCGCAGCATCGCCTCGACGCAGAGGGCCATCAGTTGCGGATGCATGAAGTCGTCGGCATCGAGGAAAAGCAGGTACTCGCCCCGCATGTGCTGCATCCCCACGTTGCGCGCCTCGGACTGTCCGCCGTTAGGTTGATGAATGACGCGGAAGCGGTGGTCGCTCTGCGCGTATTCCTCGGCGATGCGTCCGCTGCCGTCTGTGCTGCCGTCGTCCACCAGGATGGCTTCCCACTCCTTGTGTGTCTGCGAGAGAATGCTGTCGAGAGCCCGGCGCAGGTACGACTCGGCGTTGTAGATGGGTACTATGATGGAAACCATGATGCCTTCGTGTTTATTTTGTCAGCTCGTACTTATACCAGCGGTTGTGCGACCAGAGCCATATCTCGGGCTGACGGCAAATGTTCTGCTCGAGCATGCGCCAGAAGCAGCGCGAGAGAGGGTAGCGGCTGAGGCGTTCCTCCTCATTGGGCTTTATCTCCTTGAAGGTGAGCCTGTAGTGCCCTCGTGAAGTCTTTTCCGCGTCGAGGTAAACGAGCTCGGCGTTGACCTTTTGCGCCAGCTCTTCCGCCCCGGGGGCGTACCACGTCTGTTGGTTGAGGAACGTGACGACGTCCTTCACCTTCGTGTCGGGCCTCTGGTCGCTGATGAAGCCGCAGAGGAAGGGCTCGCCCTCGGCGTTCCATTGCAGCATCGTGCGCACGGTCTGCCGCATCTCGATCTGTGTCGTGTCCCAGCGGCTCCGTATCTCGTGCATGAGCGAAGAGAAGTAGGGGCTCTCGATGTGCTTGAAGATTTCCGCGCCTTTCTTGGGCTTGCGATAGCGCATGCAGACCTCCTGGTACCACTCCCAGCAGCCCATGTGGCCGAGCAGCATAAAGATGTTCTTGCCCTCGCCGGCCAGTCGCTCCGGCAGTTCGCAGTTCAGGATTTCCACGCGCCGGCGCATCTCGTCGTCCGTGATGTTGAGGCACTTGAACGCCTCGATGAAGACGTCGCAGAGGTTCCTGTAGAAAGCCCTCTCGATGCCCACGATTTCCCGCTCGCCCTTCTCGGGGAAGGCGCAGCGGAGGTTTTCCCTGACGAGCCGCCGCCTATACCTTATTATATAATATATAAAGAGGTAGGCCAGGTCGCTCAGCAGGTAAAGGACGCCCAGCGGCAGTCCTGCCACCAGCCGCATCAGGTGGTGTCGCTTCTTTGTCCCGTTCTTGTTCAAGCCTTTTTTGTTGTCTGTTCAAATGCAAAGGTACTAAAAATAAATGAAGAATAAAGAATTCGGGACGAAGAATTATGGCTGTTTCGTGCAGAAAGAGATGAAATGGCGTGTTTTGCAGCATGAGCAGGGCTGTCCGGAGATGTCGGGCAGCCCTGCTTGCTATCTACTCGAGCCAGGGGGCGAGGTAGTTGACGAGCGGCCGCTCGCGAAGCGCTGCCTCCAGCTTTCTGAGCGCACGCAGGTGCAAGGTCGAGGCGCGGGGTTTGCTCATCCCAAGCATTGCAGCTATCTCCGTCAGGTTGAGGCGCTTGCCGTCCAGTCCGTAGAAGTGACGCACCACTTGCTGTTCCGTCCGGGTGAGGCACTGCAGGGCTTCGTCGATGCGCTGCCGTTGCCCCGTGCGGAGCATATCGTCGTCGTCCTCAGCCACTTGTGTCCTCTCTTCCTGCAGCTCCTCAACGGAGTTGTGGCGCTTGATGCTGAGCATCATCATCTTTTTGCACCAATGGCTGGCGTACGCGGCAAAGCTGCTGCCCACACGCTCGTCGTAGCGTGCTGCGGCTTCGCACAGACCGAGGCACCCATCCTGTCGCAGGTCCTCCAGGCTTACGCCGAAATCCTTCATTCTCCAAGCCATCGCGTATGCCATTGGCATGTGGCGGATGACGAGCAAACGGCAGGCATCTGTGAGCTCTGCCATCTTGATTTTTTGAACATCTTGTCTCATTTTTCTCGATGAAATGGGTTAATTTTGAAAATGAGACAGCCGGCTGTCCGTTACTTTTGAATTCGAGGGCAAAGGTACGACAAAAAGAAGGCGTTCAGCCGAAATTACAAATTTTACAAATGCTTGTAAAGCATCTGCAAATGCCACAAGGAGAAAATACAAATGCCACAAGGAGAAAATACAAATGCCACAAGGGGAAAATACAAATGCCACAAGGAGAAAATAAAAATCCCACGCCTCGGTTGTTCCCCCTCCCGGCGTGGGTTAAAAAAACGCCACAGCAAGCGTCGCCCGTTCCCACAGCAAGCGTCGCCCGTTCCCACAGCAAGCGTCGGCCGTTCCCACAGCAAGCGTCAGCCGTTCCCACAGCAAGGAAAATTCCCCGCCACCGTGGGAGGAGGGTCACCTCCTCCATCGAAAATCCTGCCGCCACCGTGGGAGGAGGGTCACCTCCTCCCTTCCCCGCTATTGCGCCTTGATTACAAACAGCTTGTCATTCCGCCGCACTTTCGTCGGCAGGGGGATGCTGATGTGCCACCCCTGCTGGGCCGTCTGGACCGGCTTGAGGTCGTAGCGAATCTCGCTTACGGTCGCCCTCAGCGCCCCCGTGGTAGGGCCGGTCACGAGGATGTCGTCGCCAACGTTCAGCTCGCACGCCTCGATCTTGAACTCCGCCACTTGCAGCTTCGAGTAGTAACGTACGGTGCGCCCGCAATACACCTTGCGCTCCGTCGCCTTCGAGCCATGGCAGTCGTTCCACTCCGCAATCGTCTTGCCCAGATAGTAGCCGTCCCAGAAGCCCCGATTGAAGACGCGCGCCAACCGCTCGTCCCACTCCGGCAGCCTCGACAGGAAGACCTCCTTCCCCGCTTCGGGATTCGTCAGCGTGTCGATTGCCTCGCGATAGCACCTGACTACCGTGTCCACGTATTCCGGCCCTCGAGCCCTTCCTTCTATCTTGAACACGCGTACGCCCGCGTCAAGCATTTTATCGATGAAATGGATGGTTTTGAGGTCTTTTGGCGACATGATGTACTTGTTCTCGATTGCGAGTTCGGTGCCCGTCTCCACGTCTTGAACCGTATAGCGGCGACGGCACAGCTGCATGCACTCTCCGCGATTGGCGGACCGTCCCCAGTTGCTCTGACTCAGGTAGCATTTGCCGCTGATGGCCATGCATAGTGCACCGTGGCAGAACATCTCGATGCGGACGGGGCGGCCGCTTGGCCCTACAATGCCATATTCTTCGATGGAATGGGCTATTTCCGTCACTTGGTCCATGTTCAGCTCACGTGCCAGCACCACGACGTCGGCGAATTGGGCGTAGAAGCGCAACGCCTCGATGTTGCTGATGTTAAGCTGCGTGCTCAGGTGCACCTCCTGTCCTATCTGCCGGCAATAGAGCATCACAGCCACGTCGCTGGCTATGACCGCACTGATGCCTGCCGCTTTCGCGGCGTCGAGGATGCTGCGCATCAGCGCGAGGTCTTCACCATAGATGATGGTGTTCACCGTCAGGTAGCTCTTGATGCCAAAGCGTCGCGTCTCCTCAGCAATGCGCTTGAGGTCGTCGATGCTGAACGTGCTGGCCGAATGCGCCCGCATATTCAGGTTCTCTATCCCGAAGTAGATGCTGTCGGCCCCTGCCCTGATGGCAGCCGCCAGACACTCTGGCGAGCCCACAGGCGCCATTATTTCTATGTCATTCTTATTCATTTCTGCTGCAAAGGTAACACTTTTTCCAGCATTCCGCAAAAAATATGAATTATGAATTATGAATTATGAATTATTTGTCGTACCTTTGCAGCGCAATTCAAGAAATGTGGATAGATTTGGGCTGCTTGCAACCACAGTAAAAAATGCTAAAACGAGGAACGACACGGGCTTCCTCACGCATTTGTGCCCGACTTCTTTCCCCATACATTATTAATTATATAAAGATTAATTCTATGGGCTATTTGTTTACCTCGGAGTCCGTCTCCGAAGGCCACCCCGATAAGGTGGCAGATCAAATCAGTGATGCAGTGCTCGACAAACTCCTCGCCTTCGACCCTGACTCGAAAGTGGCGTGCGAGACGCTCGTCACGACAGGGCAGGTCGTTCTCGCCGGCGAAATCAAGACGAAGGCTTACGTCGACTTGCAACGCATAGCACGTGAGGTCATCAACCGCATCGGCTATACGAAGAGCGAGTATATGTTCGAAGGGAACAGTTGCGGCGTACTCTCTGCCATACACGAGCAGAGCCAGGACATCAACCGCGGCGTGGACCGCTCGGACCGCACGGCACAGGGCGCCGGCGACCAGGGCATGATGTTCGGCTACGCTACCAATGAGACCGAGAACTTCATGCCTCTCAGCCTCGACCTCGCCCACAGGCTGCTCTTCGTCCTTGCCGAGATACGTCGCGAGGGCAAGGTAATGACCTACCTGCGCCCCGACGCGAAAAGCCAGGTCACTATCGAATACAGCGACGACGGCATACCTCAGCGCATCGACACCATCGTGGTGAGCACGCAGCACGATGAGTTCGACACCGACGAGGCCATGCAACAGCGCATCACTCGCGACGTGAAGGAAATCCTCGTGCCTCGTATGCTCGAAGGCATCCGCTCCGAACGCGTCCGCGCTCTCTTCAGCAATGCCGACGCCATCACTTACTACGTGAACCCGACCGGCAAGTTTGTCATCGGCGGACCTCACGGCGATACGGGCCTCACGGGACGCAAGATCATCGTCGATACCTACGGCGGCAAGGGCGCTCACGGCGGCGGGGCATTCAGCGGCAAAGACCCTTCGAAGGTCGACCGCTCGGCAGCCTATGCCGCTCGCCACATCGCAAAGAACATGGTGGCTGCAGGGGTGGCCGACGAGATGTTGGTTCAGCTCAGCTATGCCATCGGCGTGGCAGAGCCCGTCAGTATCTTTGTGGATACCTACGGCAAGAGTCACGTCAGCCTCTCCGACGGCGAGATTGCCCGGAAGATTAAGGAAATCTTCACCCTCACTCCCTATGCCATCGAGCAACGCCTCAAGCTGCGCAACCCCATCTATGAGGAAACAGCGGCCTATGGCCACATGGGGCGAGAGCCGCGCATTGTCAATAAGCGATTCGAGTCATTGTATCAGGACACGAAAGATGTCACGGTGGAACTCTTCACGTGGGAGAAATTAGATTATGTTGAAACTATAAGAGAATGCTTTCATCTGCAATGAAAAACGATAAGAAAAAGATTGCCGTCTATTGTGCCAGCAGCACGCAGATAGACGATTGTTACTTTCAAGATGCACATCGCCTTGGTCAGCTGATGGCTGGCCAGGGCATAACTTTGGTGAACGGTGCGGGGAACATGGGCCTCATGGCAGCAAGCGCCGACGGATGCCTCGAGAATGGCGGCCAGGCGATCGGCGTCATACCGACGTTTATGATAGCTGAGGGCTGGTGCCACGACGGCATGAGCGAGATTATCGAAACGGTGGACATGCACGAGCGACAGCAGAGGATTGCTGATATGACGGATGGCGGCATCTTCCTGCCCGGCGGGTGCGGCACGTTCGCCGAGCTGACGGAGCTCATCACTTGGAAACAGCTCGGCCTCTACCTCAAGCCGATCATCCTGCTCAATACCAATGGCTATTACGATGCTTTGCTTAACACGTTGCACCTCGCCATCAAGGAGAACTTCATGCGACCTGTTCACGCCGATATCTGGCGTGTGGCGCCGACGCCTGAGTTGGCATTGAAGATGGTTCTCGAGACGCCGCTTTGGGACACGAGTATTCGCAGGTTTGCCAAGATATGACCGAGGCTGACACGCTTTCCGTCGATACGCTGGAGGCGGCGTCGCAGGACACGGTCGCTCTTGACCTCATCTCTTTCGACTCCTGTAGTGTCTTCAGCGACGACACGTTGCTTCACGCCGAGGTGCCCTACCGCCCGTATGGCTTCGGCTCTCAGGCGACGCCTTTCCGCTTGCGCAGTGATGCCTGGAGCGGACTGCTGCTGCTTGTCTGCCTGCTTCTTGCGGCGAGCCTTGTGCTGAGGCTTCGCAGGCAGTTCCGGGAGCTGTTGCAAAGCGTCTTCTTTCCTATACCGGGGAAGAAGGAAGAGCCTCTCGTGGACGATCCCCTCCGCTATTCGACCCGCCTCGTTGCCGTGACGCTCCTTTCGCTGACGGCGGCGACGGTGACTTTCACCTACACGCAGCACGATGTGGGTTTCTATGCGTTTGCCGAGACGCCGTATCTCGTCTTCGCCGCCTTCTTCTTGCTTTGGCTGGCCTATTTCCTGGCGAAGCGATTGCTGAGCGGTTTCGTGAACTGGGTCTTCTTCAGGAAAGAAAAAATATTTACATGGAAGAGAGCCACCACTTTCCTTTACGTGGCGGAGTCCTTGCTTTTTCTGGTCCTTTCGCTTTTAGTCGCTTATCTTCCCTTTTCGCCTGAAGAAGTGTTCCTTTTCGTCATTTGTCTTGTCTTTTTTGTCAAGTTATTGCTACTTTTCAAGACATTTAAGATATTTTTTCCCAAAATGTATGGCACTTTGCATTTAATTGTGTACTTTTGCACACTCGAATTGATGCCTTTGCTTGTCATGACGCAGGTGTTGACGTATGCGGAGGCCGTTTCAATGGTAAAGCTTTAATGAAAAAATAACGACAGCAAGATGATAAAGAAGATACTCATTTCGCAGCCTGAGCCCACCTCAGCTAACTCTCCTTACTACGACATTGCCAAGCGCTACAATGTGGAGATCGTGTTCCGTCCTTTCATTAAGGTTGAGCCGTTGACGGCGAAGGAGTTCCGCGCCCAAAAGATATCCATCCTGGAGCACACCGCCGTGGTGTTCACCTCCCGCCTGTCGATCGACAATTTCTTTCTGCTGGCCAAGGAGTTGCGCATCCCCATCCCCGAAGACATGAAATACTTCTGCATCACCGAGACCGTAGCACAGTACATACAGAAGTACGTGCAGTATCGCAAGCGCAAAATCTTTTTCGGGACGACCGGCAAGGTTGACGACCTGATTCCCCTCATCCTGAAGCACAAGTCGGAACGTTACTTCATCCCGCTCAGCGACGTTCACAATCCCGTCTTCACCGAGTTGCTCGACAGCAAGGGTATCAAGCACTCGGACGCCGTCATGTATCGCACCGTGAGCAACGACTTCAAGGCGGACGAGCCGTTCGACTACGACATGCTTATCTTCTTCAGTCCCAGCGGCGTACAGTCGCTGAAGAAAAACTTCCCGGACTTCAAGCAGGGCGACATCGTAATCGGTACGCTCGGTCCCACCACAGCAAAGGCTGTGCGCGATGCCGGCTTGCGTCTCGACATCGAAGCGCCTTCTCCCGAATATCCCAGCATATCATCAGCCATCGACGACCATCTGCGGAAGGCAAATGGCTAACGTCGCACCCTACTCGCTTAGCAAGGAGGAGCGCCTCTGCAGCCGCAAGGCTCTGGAAGAGCTCTTCGCGGGAGGCCGCCAGTCGTTGTCAGCCTACCCCATCCGTGCCGTGTTCATGCCGAACGGGCTGGACGTGGTGCGCGTCATGGTGTCGGTGAGCAAGCGGTACTTCAAGCGGGCGGTCAAGCGCAACCGTATCAAGCGGCAGCTGCGCGAGGCGTACAGGCTGCAGAAGGACCTGCTCGTGCCGCTCCCGGGCGGTCTCGACATCGCGTTTCTCTGGACGTCGGGCGAGATGCTCCCCACCGACAAGGTGTTCCAGAAGATGCACAACGTGTTGCAGCGCGTCCGTGAGAGCGTTGCCGAGGACAGAAGGTCGGACATTGTAGATTGACATTTGCGATGCGATTACTGACAAGGTTGCTCATCCTGCCGATACGTTTCTACCAGCGTTTCATCTCGCCTCTGACGCCGCCGTCCTGCCGCTTCACGCCGACGTGCAGCCAGTATGCCATCGAGGCTCTGAGGAAACACGGCCCGCTGCGTGGGCTGTGGCTCGCCCTGCGGCGCCTGCTCAGGTGCCATCCCTGGGGCGGAAGCGGTTACGACCCCGTGCCATAGATGATGTACATCGATTTCCATACCCATCACGTTCCCCAGAGCAGGGACGTCGTGGCCGTCGTGGACGGGCGCGACACCTGGGGCATACACCCATGGCGTGCGACGGAGGAATTCTCCGTCCCCGACCTCACGGGGAAAATCGCCATCGGAGAGTGCGGTCTCGACGCTTGCTGTGGGATCGACCTACGCTTGCAGAAGGAAGTGCTCACGCTACACGTGGCGTTGGCCGACGCCACAGCAAGGGTTTTGATCCTCCACTGCGTGAAAGCCCTCGACCTTCTTCTGAAGATGCACAAGGAATTGAAACCCAAACAATTGTGGATGCTCCACGGATTCCGTGGCAAACCGCAGCAATTGCGCTCGCTTCTCGACGCAGGATTCTACGTCAGCTTTGGCTACCGCCACAACGACGAGAGCCTGCGTATCTGCCCAATAGACAGGATGTTGCTCGAAACAGACAATGACCCCGCCCATCCAATACAAGAAATATATAATAATGTAGCAAGAAAACGGGGGCTCGAAGTGACGGAATTGTGCGAAGCAATGCTGAAAAACTACCGTGCATTCTTCCAAAAGGAGCCTCTTCTGGCATAAAAATTCTTTATAGTGTGTTAAAAAGGCTTACATACGGCCTTTTTCTCCGTTTTTTTTTGTACCTTTGTGCGCAAAATTAAACATAACACACATGGACTTCAATAGAATTACCGCTGCCGAAGCAGCAGCACTCGTCCAAAACGGACAAACCATCGGCCTGAGCGGCTTTACGCCGGCAGGTGTAGCTAAATGTACTCCCGCAGAGATTGCCAAGAAGGCAGTGGCAGAACACGCTGCAGGAAGACCGTTCAAGATCAGCATTTTCACGGGCGCCAGCACAGGTCAGAGCTGCGACGGCGACCTCTCGAATGCCCTCGCCATCGACTTCCGCGCACCCTACACCACCAATCCCGACTTCCGCAAGAACGTCAACCTGAACACCCTCAATTACTCCGACCTGAACCTCTCCAACATGGCCACGCAGATACGCCAGGGCTATCTCGGACAGGTGAATTGGGCCATCATCGAGGCTTGCGCACTCGAGAAGGTCGGCAACAAGGCCAGAATCTACCTCACGGCAGCCGGCGGCATCAGCCCCACCGTGTGTCGCCTCGCCACAGAAGGCATCATAATCGAGCTCAACGCATTCCATAGCCCGAACTCCAAAGGCATACACGACGTCTACGAAATCGAGGACCATCCCTTCCGCACACCCATCATGATCACCAAGGCAAGCGACCGCATCGGCAAACCCTATGTCGAGGTGGACGCAGACCGCATCAAAGGCGTCGTGGAATGCAACGTCCCGGACGAGGCCCGCAGTTTCAAAGACCCCGACTCCGTCACCACACAGATCGGCCAAAACGTCGCCGACTTCCTCCTGCTCAATCTCAAGAAAGGACTCATCCCAAAGACGTTCCTCAATCTGCAGAGCGGCGTGGGAAGCGGCGCAAATGCCGTACTCGGAGCACTCGGACAGTGTCCCGAAGTGCCAAACTTCAACATCTACACGGAAGTGCTGCAGGACGCACCCGTCGGCCTCATGAAACAGGGCCGCGTGCTCTCCGCATCAGCATGCTCGCTCACAGTCACCAACCAGTGCCTCCTCGACATATACGACAACATCGACTTCTTCAAGGACAAACTCGTGCTCCGTCCCTCAGAAATCAGCAACTGCCCTGAGGTCATCGCACGCCTCGGCGTCTGCGCCCTCAACACAGCCATCGAATGCGACATCTACGGACATGTCAACAGCACTAAGATCTGCGGAACAAAGATGATGAACGGCATCGGAGGCTCGGCCGACTTCGCCGACAACGCCTACCTCACCATCTTCACCTGCGGCTCGGTAACCAAGGGAGGCGCCATCTCAAGCATCGTGCCCTTCGCCAGCCACATCGACCACACCAACCACTTCGTCGATGCGGTCATCACCGAATACGGCGTCGCCGACCTCCGCCATAAGAGCGACATGCAGAAGGCACAAGAGCTGATCAAGGTGGCACACCCAGACTACCGCCCCATGTTGCAAGACTATCTCAAACTCGCCGAGAAGCGTGGCGGACACACACACCACGAACTGGCAGCAGCCTTCGCAATGCACGACACCTTCCTGCGCAAGGGCGACATGCGCCTTACCGACTTCGCAGAGTACATCAAGTAAGCCCACAGCCATCATTATACATTATAATGAACTACGAGTGGAGCTACAATCCGCCTTCCGATGCCCAACTGAAGCTTGCGGAAGAGCTGGCGGCAGAACTTAGAATAAGTCCTGTCGTCGCTCGCGTGCTGATAGGTCGTGGCATCACAGGCGTGACCGAAGCCCGCAAGTTCTTCAGGCCGCAGCTCACCGACCTGCATGACCCGTTCCTCTTTCAGGACATGCAAAAGGCCGTCAACCGTCTCAACGAAGCCCTCGGACGCAAAGAGCGCATCCTCGTTTACGGCGACTATGACGTCGACGGATGTACCGCAGTCGCTCTCGTCTATCGTTTCCTCCTGCAATTCTACAGCAATATCGACTACTACATACCCGATAGAAACGAAGACGGATACGGTGTCTCCCGCAAAGGCGTCGACTATGCACAGGAGACGGGTGTGGGGCTGGTCATCGTCCTCGACTGTGGCATCAAGGCAACCGACGAGGTGGCTTATGCCAAGGAAAAGGGCATCGACTTCATCATCTGCGATCACCACGTGCCGGGCGACGAGTTGCCGCCGGCCGTCGCTGTGCTCAACGCCAAGCGCTTCGACAATAGCTATCCCTACGAACACCTGTGCGGATGCGGCGTGGGTTTCAAACTGATGCAGGCCTTCGCCATAAGCAACGGCATAGAATTCTCGCAGCTCATCCCCTTGCTCGACCTTTGCGCCATCAGCATCGCAGCAGACCTCGTGCCCATCATGGGCGAGAATCGCATCCTGGCATATCACGGACTGCGACAGCTGAACAGTTCGCCGAGCATCGGCGTCAAGGCGCTCATGGAGATCTGCGGGCTGAAGGACAAGGAGATATCGCTTGGCGACATCATCTTCAAGATAGGGCCGCGCATCAACGCATCAGGGAGAATGCAGACCGGCAACGAAGCCGTTGCGCTCCTCATCGAGAAGGACCCCGCCGCCGCAAAGGAACTGGCAGAGCAGATCAACGAATACAACGAGCAGCGCAAGGACTTGGACAAGTCGATGACAGAGGAGGCGAACCGCATCGTCAAGACACTCGAGCACCGGCACGAGCACAAGTCCATCGTCCTCTTCAATGAAGAATGGCACCGCGGCATCATAGGCATCGTGGCATCCCGCCTGACGGAAGTCTTTTACAAGCCGAGTGTCGTGCTGACGTGTAATGAAGACGGCATGGCTACCGGCTCTGCGAGAAGCGTTCCCGGCTTTGACGTCTACAAAGCCATCGAGAGCTGTGCCGACTTGCTTGAGAATTTCGGAGGTCACACTTATGCGGCCGGACTGAGTTTGCCTGCGCAGAACATACCCGAGTTCAGGCATCGCTTCGAGCAATACGTCAAGGAGCACATACAGCCCGAACAGGTGAACGCCATCCTTAATATTGATGCCGAGATAGACTTCCACGACATCAATCGCCGCATCGCATCTGATATAAAACGTTTCGCACCTTATGGGCCGGACAATCACAAGCCTCTCTTCTGCACACGCCAGGTGTATGACTATGGCACGAGTAAGGTTGTGGGCCGCGACCAGGAGCATATCAAGCTGGAACTTGTCGATTCGAAGAGCAGCATTGTAATGAACGGCATCGCCTTCGGCCAGAGTTCGCAGGCACGTTACATCAAGACGAAGCGCGCCTTCGATATCGTTTACCATATCGAGGAGAACAGTCACAAGCGGGGCGAGGTGCAGTTGCAAATAGAGGACATCAAGCCAAGAGAATAGCGGGAAAGATGTCATATCTTTCTATCCTTCAGAAATATTGGGGCTACGACAGCTTTCGCGGCATACAGCGCGAGGTCATCGAGAGCATCGGGTCGGGTCGTGACACGCTTGCCCTTATGCCGACCGGCGGCGGCAAGAGCATCACGTTTCAGGTCCCGGCACTCGCCATGCCGGGCGTCTGCATAGTATTCACGCCGCTCATCTCGCTCATGAAGGACCAGGTGGAGGCGCTCAGGCGGCACGGCGTCAAGGCTGCCTTCATCAACAGCCACATGGAGCACGAGCGGGTGCTTACCGTCCTGGAGAACTGCATTTTCGGTGCCTACAAGTTTCTCTACATCTCTCCCGAGCGATTGTCGAGCAGGGTATTCCTCGATAAATTGAGTCGCATGAAGGTTTGCTTCATCACGGTGGACGAAGCGCACTGCATCTGTCAGTGGGGCTATGACTTCAGGCCGTCGTATCTGGGCATATCAAAGATCCGGTCCTTCTTCCCGCAAAGTCCCATCCTTGCTCTGACGGCGACTGCGACACCCGCTGTGGCCGCCGACATCCAGCGTGAGCTGCTGTTCCGCGAGCGCAATGTCCTGCAGATGAGTTTCGAGCGAAAGAACCTGGCCTACATTGTGCGGCGCGTGGACAACATCTTCGACGGCATCCTGCGTGCGCTCGAGGAGGTCAGCGGCTCCTGTATCATCTACACACGCAGCCGCAGGAAATGCAGCGAGCTTGCGGGGCAGCTCAGCGAGCTTGGCTATGCGGCGACTTTTTATCATGCAGGCCTGCCCGGACTGAAGAAGAGCGAGAACCAGGAGCGTTGGCAGAGGGGCGAGAAGCGCATCATGGTGGCGACGAACGCCTTTGGCATGGGCATCGACAAGCCCGACGTGCGGCTGGTGCTTCATTCAGAAATCCCCGATTCCATCGAAGCGTATTTCCAGGAGGCGGGTCGTGCGGGGCGCGACGGCGCCACGTCTTACGCCATCCTCCTGACGAATGGCAGGGAGCGCCAGGTCTGCGCGCATCGCCTCGCGCAGCAGTTCCCGTCGGTCGATTATGTGCGTCAGGTCTATGAACTGCTCTGCTGCTATCTGGGCATCGCTGTGGGCGACGGCATGCTCGTCACACGTGAGCTCAACCTGGACAACTTCTGCCGCACGTACGGCTACTTCCCGGTGTCGCTCGTCGGTGCGCTCGACCTGCTGGACAAGGCGGGTTACATCGAGTATCGCGACGAGGACGATGCCTCGAGCCGACTGCGGATAAACGTTTCGCGCGACGAGCTGTTCCGTGCTCTCTACCCTTCGGAGGAGCGCCTCATCATATCGGTGCTGCGCCGCTATGGCGGCATCTTCGTCGATTACGTGTATATCGACGAGGACGTGCTGTGCAGGGAGTCGGGCCTGACTGCCGACGACATCTACCACGTCTTTCTTCGCCTCGGCCAGCTGAAGCTCATCTCGTTCATCCCGCGCAGGCATATGCCGTGCGTCACTTTCCTTCGCCGTCGTGTCGATAAGGAGGAGGTCAGCCTTCCCCATGCTGTTTACGAGGAAAGGCGCAGCCAATGCGAGAGCCGCGCCGAAGCGATGCTGCGCTACATCGATGAGGACAGCCCGGAGTGCCGCAGCCGTATGCTCTTGCGCTACTTCGGCGAGGAGGCGGAGCGGGATTGCGGCATCTGCGACGTCTGCCGCAGAAGGGGCGTCCGTGCTATGCCGGCGGACCAGGTGGAGCTGCTGGCGCAGCACATCCTCGCTCAGCTTGCGGCGGGTCCGCTTGGCGCTTACGAGCTCAACCTCTCGGGCTTCGACCCGTACCTCCTTGAGGAGGCCATCGACCGCCTGCGTGCTGCCGGCCAGGTCTCGTTCGAGGGGCAGCTCCTCACGTCCACGCTTTCTTGATGCTGAGCGACACGTTCCAATTGGATTCCGTCGCGTTGTATATTCCCGCGTCGTGCAATGCCGTCCAGAGCGGCCGATGACAGAGGTCCGGATTGATGCGCTTGCATCTGACCCACTGGCTGACGAGCTGCGTGATGTCCGTCGTCTTCTGCCCCCTTGCCAGCAGAAGGAAGTCGCGGGCCCAGTCGGGGTTGAAGTTGAAGATGGGCGTGAGCTGCACTGTGAGCAGACGTTCCGCCTCGTTGTCGATGCTCGTGTCGTCGTCCTCCGAAAGTCCGAGGAGTCGCCTCAGCTGCCTTCGGAGCACGATGGCGGAGAGGAGCATGGTGAGTTTGCGTCGCGGTATGTCGAGGTAGAGCAGCCGATGCATGAGGTCTCCGAAGAGGTCGCGTTGGTAGCAGAGGTCGGCGGGCAGGCTCATCAGACTGTTTTCGATGGCCTGTATCTGCCGGTTGATGGTGGGTTGCCACAGCTTGAAGTTTCCCAGCTCTGCCTTGTGGATGTCGTACCACTGCTGTCGCATGCGTTCTGCCTCCTCGCTGCGGCAGAGCTCGGGCAGGTAGGCGTCCTGGAACTCCTGCGTGCGCTTCTTGCTTCCGAGGGCGGTGAGCGTGTGCCGCAGTCTGGGGGCGTAGGCCCGCACGTCGCTGTCGGCGTGCTGTGAGAGCAGCGTGCGCATCTCGTTGAGAAGGCTTTGCGTCTCATGGCTGACGTCCCATCTGGCGAGTTGCAGCACGATGTCGAGGTGCTCCAGCAGTGTCTGCCTGCTGATTGTGCCACATCGCCTGAGGGCGGCCAGCACGACCTTGATGCTGATGTCAAGCCTTCGCTCGTCGGCTGTGCTGTCCAGGAGTGGCGCTCCCGTCCATTGCCAGTCGTCCCAGAGGCTGGTGGCGCTGTCGGTTGAGATGTCTTGGTCGGGGCAGTCCGCATCGACGCAGACCGTGAAGCAGCGTCCCTCGAAGTCCGTCTCCTCGAGTTGTCCCACGAGAATCTTCGAGTAGTCGTACTGCATCATTTGCAGGACGCGCCCCACGTCGAATCGCGAGACGACGCCTCGGCACTCGGTGCCTGTCACGGCGCGAACGATGATGCCGTAGTCGTGTGTGTGTTGCGTGACGAGGAGAATCTCGGGGCGCTGTTCCTTCATTTCAGTCATCACGGCCTGGACGTTGTTTTCCCCGCAGGCGTATTGCACGCCGGAAATCTGAATAAGTGCTTTCATGGCAGATGTTGTTTTAAGTTTAGTTTTCAGATGCCACGTGAGGCGTCGTCCGCTCCTTGCTGTAGCGTTGGGCTTTCCTTGCTGTGGGAAAAGCCTTTCCTTGCTGTAGCGTCGGCCGCTCCTTGCTGTGGCGTTTTTCAGTCCCTGTTTTTAAGTTGAACAATCCTTGATGGGAAATAGCGTAGTTCAAGGTAATGATATAGAAGTTGGTACGTTTCTCGGATGGGTTAAAGAGCTGTGATGGGTAAGGATGAAGGCTGTAAGCCTGATAAGAACATAGGCGGGGGTACAACCCCCGTAAAGAAGACATCGCAACATCTGAGTGCTGAAAGCACGACAGAACATCAGAAATCTCTCCACCCTTTCAGGGTTCCGTTTACCGCTCGCATCTGTTACGGGGGTTCCACCCCCGCCTGTATTCTTTCCAGCCTTTCAGGCTTCCATCGTGCCAACTGCTTTATCATTGCCTTTTTTTTAATGGTAAATGGTAAATAGTCAAATGGTAAATCGCCTTTTTTTAAATCGTAAATCGTAAATAGTCAAATCGTAAATAACTTAGATGTTTCTCATGACCATGATGACGCGATAGGCGGCGCGGAACTCGTTCTTGGCAAGCCGTCCGCCGTCGGCCAGCTGGTAGTGTGGGTTCTCAGTGCTCAGGAGGAGGTATGGCGATGCAGGCCCCGGGTCGTGCACCATCTTCACCATGAGGCGCCCATCCGTCGTCTGCACCAGGTACGGCTCACCCCTGCGGAACTCCTCGTAGCGGCCCAATGCCTCGCCTACACACACATAGTCGCCGTCCTGTATGCGCGGCAGCATGCTGTCACCATGGCATTGGAAGACATACTTGATGTCTTTGCGCGGCATTTGTATCGGCACCAGCCTCTCCTGCGTGTCCAGCTGCTGCACGTCGCCCAGGGAAGGCTGTATGCCGGCCACGAAGTGTGCCGACGGCTTGCTGGCCGGCGCGGCAGGCGACACGTACTCGTCGCGCTCGGGTGCGGAATGCCGGGCCTCCGCGTACGGAAGCGGCGCGTTCTCCTCCTCGTCGTCATCGGGCAGGGGCATCGTGCCGTCCGACGTCGGCAGGCTTGAGCCCCGAAGCCACTCCTCGTCTTCCTGCGGAAAGCGAGCCATGATGGCCTCGATGCCCCGACGCGGAATGTGGTCGCGATACACCCAATTATTCACTGCCTGAGGCGAAATGCCTATCATGTCCGCCAGATGCGAACGGTTGCGGCAATAGCGTTCCACCAAAACGCCAATCTTTTCTTCTACTGTCATAAGCTGTCGTTTTAATTACGGCTACAAATGTAAAACAAAATTTCAAAACGCGCAAAAAAAGGACGCCTTTTTTTACACAAAAGGTGCGAAGACGTACGAATTAAAACAAACAGGTGTAGAAAACGACGCAGACATTTGTCTCGAACCACTTTTTTTGCTACCTTTGTACGCGTTTAGAGACAAAACGATGGAAAACGTAAGAAAAGTGGTGGGTGTGGGCGAGACGGTGCTCGACATCCTCTTTCGTGGCGGACAGCCCGAGGCCGCAGTGCACGGGGGCAGCAGCTTCAACAGCATCATCAGCGTCGGACGCGCCGGAGTGCCCTGCACCTTCGTAGGCTACACCGGCGCCGACATCGTGGGAAGGCAGACCATTGACTTCCTCAGGGCCAACGGCGTCGGCACGGAGCACTTCCAGGTACGGGAGGGAGAGAAGAGCGCCATCAGTCTGGCTTTCCTCGCCGACAGCGGAGACGCCAGCTACATATTCTATAAGGAAGCGCCACGCGTCGCGTCGTCATGGACACTGCCCGAGATGCAGCGGGGCGACGTCATGCTTTACGGCTCCTACTACGCCGCGTGTACCGGCATGCGCCCTCTCATCATGCAAATGCTCGAAAAGGCAGAGAAGGCACACGCCATCGTCTATTACGACCTCAACTTCAGACGTAGCCACAGCGACGAATTGGAGTCGCTCACGCCCGTCATACAGCAGAACTTCCGGCAGAGCACCATAGTGCGAGGCAGTGCCGACGACTTCGATATCATGTTCTCTTCGCGCGACGCGCGCGATATATATAATAGGTATATACGCCAGTACTGCAAGTACTTCATCTGCACGGCAGGGGCGGAACAGATTACGGTGTGTACCCCCGGCGGCTGCTACGACTTCCAGGCACCGCCCGTCCACGACGTGGTCAGCACCGTCGGCGCAGGCGACAGCTTCAACGCCGGCTTTGCATGCGCCCTCATTTGGGAAGGCATCCAGCTCGACAGCATACCCGACCTGGACCGCGACACATGGCAGCGCCTCATCGCTACTGCCTGCCAGTTCGCCGCACAGACATGCAGAAGCAAAGAGAACTACATCAATCCACATTTCCCACATAATCCCCATTAACTCCTTTCACCCCATGAAACACATTCTCACCTCTCTCCTCCTCCTCGCTCTCGCCATGAGCGGCAGCGCCGATGACGTACTCGAAGGCTTCCTCTACGGACAAGTCCAGGCACCCGACGGCACCGAGTGGCAAAGCCCACAGCAACTGTCGCTCAACAAATTACAGCCGCGAGCACACATCTTTCCCTTTGCAGATGCCGACGCCGCACTTCGCGTCCTGCCCGATGACAGCAAGTACTTCCAAAGCCTCGACGGCACGTGGAAATTCCATTGGAGTGCAAACCCCGAGACGCGACCAGTGGGATTTGCCGACGCCTCCTACGACGTCTCCCGATGGGACGACATACAGGTGCCCGGCTGTTGGAATGTGCAGGGACTCGGCAAGCATGGCGAGATGAAATACGGCGTGCCAATCTACGTCAACCAACCCGTCATCTTCTATCACGAAGTACGTAAGGACGACTGGCGCCAAGGCGTGATGCGAGAGCCCAAAGACAAGCAGTGGACCACCTACAAGTATCGCAACGAGGTGGGCTCCTACAGGCGTTCGTTCACCCTTCCCGACGGATGGCAGAACCGTCAAGTAATCATCAACTTCGATGGCGTGGACAGTTTCTTCTTCCTTTGGGTGAACGGACACTACGTCGGCTTTAGCAAGAACAGCCGCAACACGGCGCGATTCGACATCACGGACCTCGTGCAGGCCGGCGAGAACACAGTCGCAGTCGAAGTCTACCGCAACAGCGACGGCTCGTTTCTCGAGGCGCAGGACATGTTCAGACTACCCGGCATCTTCCGCAGCACGTATCTCACGGCCATGTCAAAGGTGCAGATCAACGACCTCGCAGTACGGACAATCGAACTCGGCACGAGTGCCACCATCACCATTGACCGCAAGATTTGCAACCTCACAGGCAAGGCGCTCAAAGGCATGAAGTTGAGCTACACCATCTATCCCGTCAAACTCTATACCGACGAAGCAGGCGATTCCGTACGCCACTTTACGGTCAATGCCCAGCCTATGCAGAAAGGCGCCACCGCCAGGGCTCAGACCATCGTCAGCGTCAGGGAGCCTCAGCTGTGGAGTGCAGAGGCGCCGTATCGCTATATACTTGTGGCCGAGCTGCGCGACAAGAAGGGAAACCTCCTGGATTGCACGTCGACGTACTTCGGATTCCGTACCGTCGAGATTCGCGACACGAAGGCCGACAACGACGAATACGGGCTGGCGGGCCGCTATTTCTATGTCAACGGGCAACCCGTCAAGTTGAAAGGCGTGAACCGACACGAGACGAACCCCACGACAGGCCATGCCATCACCCGAGCCCAGATGAAGGAAGAGGTTATGCTCATGAAGCGAGGCAACATCAATCACGTCAGGCTTTCCCACTACAGCAATGACCCCTACTTCTACTACCTGGCGGACAAGTACGGCCTTTACCTTGAGGATGAGGCCAACATAGAAAGCCACGAGTACTACTACGGCGAGGCGAGCCTGTCGCATCCTGTAGAATGGCGTGCGGCACACGTGGCAAGAGTCATGGAAGCAGTGAGGGCGCACGTCAACTCACCAAGCATCGTCATTTGGAGCCTGGGGAATGAGGCCGGGCCCGGCGAGAACTTCGTGGCCGCCTACAATGCCATCAAGGCTTTCGACACGTCGCGTCCCGTCCAGTACGAGAGGAACAACGACATCGTCGACATGGGCTCCAATCAGTATCCGTCAGTCGATTGGGTTCGCCAGGCGGTGAAAGGCACCAGCAAAGGCATCAAGTATCCCTATCATATATCAGAGTACGCCCACTCCATGGGCAATTCCCTGGGCAACCTTGCTGATTACTGGCAGGCCATCGAGAGCACGAATTTCTTCTGCGGTGCTGCGATATGGGACTGGGTGGACCAAGCCATCGACACTTACACTGCGGAGGGTACGAAGTTCTTCGGCTATGGGGGCGACCACGGCGACTGGCCCAACGACGGCATGTTCTGCATGAACGGCATCATGCTGCCCGACCTGACGCCGAAGCCTCAGTATTACGAGGTGAAGAAGGTGTACCAGAATGTGGGCGTGACTGCTAATGAAATCAAGATGGAGAAGGGTGGGGGCACCGTTGGCTTCACCATCTTCAACAAGAATTATTTCGAGGCGATAACGCCCGACACGTACGACATCGTGGCTTGCCTGGTGAGGGACGGCAAGGTGGTACAGGAGGCGCCCGTCGCCCTCACGGAGGACATCCTGCCGCGCATGGAGATGCATTGCTCCTGCCCTGCAGATATGAGTGCCCGCGGCGAGTACTTCCTCAACGTGGAGTTCCGCTTGAAGCGGGACATGCCATGGGCAGGGAAGGGCTACGTCCAGATGGCGGAGCAGCTGCCGCTTGCCGACACGCGCCAGCTCGCCAAGATACCCGCCGGCCAGAAGCAGAGCCTGAAGCTGACGAAGAATGCGGACAAGACCGTCGTGAGCTGCAAAGACTTCGCCATCACCTTCGACAACGAGCGTGGCTGCCTTTGCGGGATGCAGTACGGCGGCAAGACTCTCTTCGAGGACTCCCCGCTGCTGCTGTCCACCTTCCGTGCGCCTGTCGATAACGACAACTGGGCTCGCGACCAGTGGTTCAAGCACGGGCTCTACGACCTGCAGCACAAGGTGCAGGGCAATCCCAGCGTTATCCGTAATGCCGACGGCACGATGCTGCTCACCTTCACTGTAGTGAGCCAGGCCGACGGCTTTGGTGGCGCGAAGCATCGCCCGGGCAAGGCGGGCCAGCCCTATGAGAGTGTGAGCGAGCCGTCGGGCGAAGGGACGCCCGTCTCCTTCACTACGACGCAGACCTACAAGGTGTATGCCGACGGCACCGTTGTGCTGGCGAGCAGCATCGTGACAAGCGAGGCGAACCTGCCCCTTGCGCGTCTGGGCTACGAGCTGAAGCTGCCGCGCGGCTTCTCCCGTTACACCTACTACGGACGCGGCCCGCTCAACAACTACAACGACCGCAAGACGGGTTCGTTCGTCGGTCTGTACGAGAGCACCGTGGCCGAGCAATTTGTGCCGTTCCCCAAGCCGCAGAGCATGGGCAACCGTGAGGACGTGCGCTGGTGCGCCCTGACAGACGGCGAGGGATGCGGGCTGCAGTTCATCAGCGGCGAAGGCCTGATGAGCACGTCGGCATTGCCTTGGAGCGCGCTGCAGATGACGAAGGCGCTGCACCCCCATGAGCTGCCGGAGAGCGACGCCACGTATCTCCACCTCGATTGCAAGGTGAACGGCATGGGCGGCAACAGCTGCGGACAGGGCGGCCCATTGAGGCCCGACCGCGTTCTCGGCGATATGCATCAGATGAAGCTCATCATCCGTCCCGTCTCCAATGGCGACGACCTCACGGAGCGCTCCAAAGTGGACAACATGACGAACTGCCCGGTCGTCGTGCAGCGCAACAAGGCGGGCAAGGTCACCATCGTGGGCGACCCCGAGAGCGACCTTGAGCACCTCCCCATCTGCTACAAGATAGGCAAGGGCAAGATACAAAAGTACGCCGGCCCCTTCGACCTGCGCGAGGGCGGCACAGTCATGGCGCGCTACGAGAGCGACAGCGACTGGACGATTTCCGTCGCCTTCCCCCGCATCGAGAATGTGCCCGTAGAGGTGGTTTACGCAAGTAGCGAGGAAGGCCCCGGCGGCGAGTATGCCAAGAACCTTGTGGATGGCGACCCGGCCACGATATGGCACACGATGTACAGCATCACGGTGCCGAAGTATCCGCATTGGGTAGATTTCGACTGCGGAGAGGAGAAACTCATCAAGGGCTTCACATACCTGCCCCGACAGGACGGCAGTCCCAACGGCAACATTAAGCAATACCGCGTCCAGCTCAGCAGTGACGGCAAGGAATGGACAGAACCCGTCAGCGAGGGCGACTTCGACGGCTCGTCGAAGGAAAAGAAGGTGATGCTCGACAAGCCGCAACGCGCCCGCTATCTCCGCTTCACGGCCCTGTCGAGCCAGAACGGCGCGGACTTCGCTTCCGGCGCTGAGTTCGACGTCCTCGCCGAGTAGGGGAGACCGGCGCCCCGCGAGGGCATTCCGGACGCCTGCAGAGGGAACGGCCGACGCCACAGCAAGCGTTGCGACTTCCCACAGCAAGCGTCGGCCGACGCCACAGCAAGCGTCGCGACTTCCCACAGCAAGCGTCGGCCGACGCCACAGCAAGGAACATTCAGACGCCACACGAGGGAACTTCCAACCCCTCGCGTGGCGTTTTTTCATTCTTCCCCCGCCTCCCATGGCTCCCACAGCTCCCGGAAACTCTTAAATAATGTTGAAATTTGAAATTTTTCGGCTTTGATGAAGACATTCTCAACAAAAATATGTATCTTTGCACGATAAATATGCCTTAAAGCGAAACAAAAACAAGCATGAGCACAGTTGTAGTCAGTCAGGTCAGCACAGCAAAGGAGATGCGGGCATTTGTCCGCTTCAACTACGTGCTATACAAGGACTGCACCTATGCCGTGCCGGACCTGCTGGAGGACACGCTCGAGACGCTCGACCCGCGCACCAATCCCGCCTTCCGCTTCTGCGAGGCAGCCTACTTCCTGGCTCGTAAGGGAGGGCGCATCGTGGGCCGCGTGGCAGCCATCATCAACACGCGGGCCAACCAGCGATGGGGCAGGGAAGAGGTCCGCTTCGGCTGGATAGACTTCATCGACGACCTCGAGGTGAGCCGCGCCCTGCTCGATGCCGTGGAGCAGTGGGGCAGGGAGAAAGGCATGCAGCGCATGGTGGGGCCCCTCGGCTTTACCGACATGGACCCCGAGGGCATGCTGACCGAAGGCTTCGACCAGCTGTCCACCCTCTGCACCATCTACAACTACCCCTACTACCCCGAGCATATGAAGCAGCTCGGCCTCGAGAGGGAAATAGGCTGGGTAGAGCGCAAAGTGTTCATCCCCAAGGAAGGGCACGAGGCCAACAACGCCAAGTACTTCCGCGTGGCACAAATCGCGCAGCAGCGCTATGGCTTCCGCCTCCGCCACTTCAGCAGCAAGCGGGAGATACGCGAAGGCGGATACATCGAGAAGATGTTGGGCGTCATCAACCGGGCCTACGCCGACCTCTACGGCTACAGTGAGCTCGACGAGCACCAGATGCACTGGTACGCCAAGCGCTTCCTGCTGATGCTCGACCGCCGCTTCCTGACGGTCGTGGAGAACGCAGAGGGAGAAATCATCGGCGTGGGCGTATGCATGCCCAGCATGAGCCGTGCCGTGCAGAAAGCCCAAGGCAAGCTCTTCCCCTTCGGTTGGCGATACATCGCCCGCGAGTTGTGGCTCAAGAAGAAACACCAGATATTGGACATGCTCCTCGTGGGCGTACTGCCCGAATATCAGGACAAAGGCGCCAACGCCCTCTTCTTCGCAGACCTCATCCCGCAAGGCATCAGCTGCGGCTACGAGTGGGCAGAGACCCATCCGCAGCTCGAGGACAACATGGCCAGCCAAATGCAGTGGAAAAACCTCGACTGCAGCATCCACAAGCGCCGCGCCGTCTTCTCAAAAAGCATCTGACAATGATTTCAGCACAATACGACGAAGGAAACATACGCCACCTCTCCGACATGGAGCACATCCGCACACGCCCGGGCATGTACATCGGGCGCCTGAGCGACGGCTCCCAGCCCGAAGACGGCATCTACGTCCTGCTAAAGGAAGTCATCGACAATAGCATCGACGAATTCAAGATGGGCGCAGGCAAACGCATTGAGGTCGACATCGAGGACAACCTGCGTGTCATAGTGCGCGACTACGGCCGCGGAATCCCTCTGGGAAAGCTCGTCGAGGCCGTCTCGATGCTCAACACCGGAGGCAAGTACGACAGCAAGGCCTTCCAGAAAAGCGTCGGCCTGAACGGCGTCGGCCTTAAGGCAGTCAACGCCCTCAGCTCACGTTTCGAGGTCAAGAGCTACCGCGACGGACAGGTGCGCCGTGCCGTCTTCAGCAAAGGCGTATTGGAAGAAGACGTCACCGAGCAGACGACGGACGAGAACGGCACTGCCGTCTTCTTCGAGCCCGACCCCTCACTCTTCAAGCACTACGCCTTCAGGGGAGAGTTCGTCGAAGTCATGCTGCGCAACTATACCTACCTGAACACCGGCCTCACCATCATGTTCAACGGCCGCAGGATACTGTCGCGCGACGGACTCAGCGACCTGTTGTCCGACCGCATGGACTACGAGCCGCTCTATCCCATCATACATTTGCGCGGCGAAGACATCGAGATAGCCTTCACCCACACAAAGCAGAACGGCGAGGAGTACTACTCATTCGTCAACGGACAGAACACCACCCTGGGAGGCACCCATCAGGCAGCCTTCAAGAAGTACATAGCCGAGGTCATCAAGGACTACAGCGGGAAAAACTACGAGTATGCCGACATCCGCAACGGCCTCGTGGCAGCCATCAGCATCAACATACAGGAGCCACTCTTCGAGAGTCAGACAAAAGTGAAGCTCGGCAGCACGACGACCGAGCCCAACGGGGGCATGTCCATCGACAAGTTTATAGGAGACTTCGTCAAGGAACAAGTAGACAATTATCTCCACAAGAACATCGACGTGGCCGACGTAATCCTTCAAAAAGTCGCTGAAAGCGAAAAGCTCCGCAAAGAGATGGCGGGAGTGGCGAAGAAGGCACGCGAGATGTCGAAGAAGGCCAGCCTTCACAACCGCAAGCTGCGCGACTGCCGCGTCCATCTCACCGACACGAAAGGCGAGTTGCAAGAGGAGAGCAGCATCTTCATCACCGAGGGCGACTCCGCCAGCGGCAGCATCACGAAGAGCCGCGACGTCAATACCCAAGCCGTCTTCTCCCTTCGCGGAAAACCACTCAACTGCTACAAACTCACCAAGAAAGTGGTCTACGAGAACGAGGAGTTCAATCTCCTGCAGGCAGCCCTCAACATAGAAGACGGCCTCGACGGGTTGCGCTACAACAAGGTTATCGTGGCGACCGATGCCGACGACGACGGCATGCACATCCGCCTCCTGATGCTCACCTTCTTCCTCAAGTTCTTCCCCGAACTCATCAAGAAAGGGCACGTCTTCATCCTGCAGACACCACTCTTCCGCGTTCGCGGACGAAAGACGAAGATAGGCAAGGCCAAGCTGGGAGCCATCGAGAAGGAACTCGCCGCCCGCGAGAATGCCGAGGAAGCCGCCCAGTACAGCGACGGCAAACGCCCCCGCCACCTCAGCCTCTCGAAAGATTTTGTCACCCAGTACTGCTACTCCGAGGACGAACGCCTCCAGGCCATCGACGACCTCGGCCCCGAACCCGAGATAACGCGATTCAAAGGCTTGGGCGAAATCAGCCCAGAGGAGTTCCGCAACTTCATCGGCCCTGACATCCGCCTCGACCAAGTGACGCTCCACAAGTCCGACCAGGTGGCCGAACTCCTGAATTTCTATATGGGCGACAACACGATGGACCGCCAGAACTTCATCATCGACAACCTCGTCATCGAGGAAGACTTAGCCGAAGAAAGCCCCCTTCCCTAACCCCTCCCCCGAGGAGGAGGGGAATTCCCAGATAAAAGCAAAGCAATATGGCAACAGAGACCATTCGCTTCAAATGGGCTTCGCCTGACAGATACAAATTGTTGAGAGGATTCGCAAGGGAGAACAGAAAGAAACAAACTCCGGCTGAGTTGCTCTTGTGGGAACATTTAAGACGGGAGCAAATGGGAGTGGATTTCCGGCGTCAACACATTATATATGATTATATAGTTGATTTTGTTTGCCTTGACAGGGCGTTGGTCGTGGAGGTTGATGGCGCGTACCATGCAGAGCGTGAGCAGACAGAAGACGATGAAGTCCGCACGGCACATCTTGAGCAAATTGGTTTTCGTGTAATTCGCTTTAAGAATGAAGATGTGCTTTACAATATAGACAGCGTATTAGGCAAGATAAGGGATGAACTCAAGGAAAAATAAAGTGAAAGTAGAAGACAAAAACTCCCTCCTCCTCGGGGGAGGGTTGGGGAGGGGGCCGGTACTTTTCCCTGGGTCGTTCGACCCCTTTACTCTCGGCCACGCCGACATCGTCAGGCGGGCGCTCGGGCTTTTCGACGAGGTCGTCGTCGCCGTCGGTTACAACGAGCAGAAGAGCGGCTGGCAGCCCGCCCGGGAGCGTGTCGCAGCCATCCGGAACCTCTATGCCGACGAGCCGCGCATAAGGGTGGAGAGCTACACGGGACTGACGGCAGATTTCGCCCGGTCGCAAGGCGTCGCAGCCATTGTCCGCGGAGTTCGCCGGGTGGCTGATTTCGAGTACGAAATGCAGATGGCGGACGTCAACCGGCGGCTCACCGGCATCGAGACCATCCTTCTGCCCGCATCGCCAGAGCTGGCCAGCCTCAGCAGCTCCATTGTCCGCGAGCTTGCCCACTTCGGACACGACGTTTCGCCCTTCCTCCCCTGACACGTTGTAAAACGCCACGCATAGCGCCGAGGCAATTCCTGCAGCAAGGGACAGCCGGCGCCTTCCGTCCGAGCAACGACCGCTACAGCACCAACTATGCTGCCGGTATCTATGCGAACGGCATCTTCAACTATTTCCCCACCGTTATCGAAGACTATGTAGCGGCTGCCGATACGGTTGACCAGGTGAACTGCAACCTGCACGGACAGGGCGCCCTTGACTTGCCGGTTTATGACGATAACTTCTCGCTCGACGACGCTCAGGCAGATGATAACGGCGCCAACCTCTTGGGCTTTGTCGTTCACGGTCCTTACGGAATGGCTGCCGCTGCAAACGCAGGCCGCTACCAAGTCTATACCATCGCAAAGGTCGGTGAGGACGGGAAGCTCACTATCGGCATCAAGAGCGACGGCACGAAATACAGCAACGATTGGGTCGGATGGGGTCCCATCAGCATTCTCTATACAGGCACCGACGAGGCGAAATCCGACGAGGCTCTCGACAAGGTGCTGCAGAACATGACAGCCCGCGCAAAAAACCTCATCGACTACAGCATCGGCGACGACTTCGAGGACCCCAATGCAACGCCTAACTTCTCCCTCGCCCTGCGCGACTCCCTCCAGCAGGCCGTGGGCGCCATCGAAGGCGCAGAGGCTGTCGAGGCGAAGGCCGAGCTTGCCGAAACCTTCTCGCGTCTCTTCCAGAAGGTTTACGAGTGCAAACGCGCCTATGCTGACCTCTACAACTATGCCTCCATCCTCGAATGGCTGGAGAGCGGCAACCTGCCCCTGATTGAAAAAGACGAGGCCGGCGATTGGTACGAGACGGACGACATGGTATTCAGCGACGCGGATTTGGACGCAATCTATGGCGCATTCGAAGACATGTACGACGCCTTCAACGACGGTACATACACCACGGAGCAGGCCCTCAACCCCACCTCCGCCATGAGCCCCGAGACGGCTGAGCTGCTTGCCACCATCGTTCCCGAGAAGGACGACGACGGATACTATCTCATCGCAAACGCCAAGCAGTTCGTGGCCTACCGCGCTCTCGTCAACTCCCTCGACAACACGCTGAAAGCCAAGCTCGATGGCGACGTGGATATGTCCGGCATCGGCATGGAGCCCATCAGGTTCAACGACGTCTTCAGCGGCACCTTCGACGGACAGGGCCACGCCCTCGAGAACGTCTGCATCTCCCATTACGGCGATACGCACACAGCCCTCTTCTTCGAACTGAAAAACGCTACCGTGAAGAACCTGAAGCTGACGGGCGAATACCACAGCGACCAGCAACGCATGGCGGGCCTCGCCTCTTCGGCGGACTCGTCGTCTATGAGCGCGAAGGCACGTATTTCAACATGCTCGCTGGCGATGCCAATGCCGACGGCAGCGTCGTAATTCATAATTCATAATTCATAATTAAGGCTACGCCCTGACTCTTCGCGAAAAAAAAATATGGACTATGAATTATGAATTAACAATTGTGAATTATGAATTAATAGAAGTTTCGGATGTTATGTTTTTATGGGAGTTAAAGAAGTTAAAGTTCCGCCTGCGCCTGAGGCGACAGCCGAAGAAGTTAGCGAGCTTTGCTCGCTTGGGGAAGTTCTCACATGCTCTAGCAGTAAGGCGCGCTTTTAATGCGCGGAGAAAGGGCAATAGCTTTTGCAGCCGAATACGGGGCTGAATGCAAACCGCATCCCAAGGTATCGTCCTTTAACTTCTTTAACTCCCATAAAAACATAACTCCCGAAACTTGAATTATGAATTAAGAATTAATATTGTCTCTATATTGAACATGTTCAAAGTGTTTGTTCAAAAAGCGGCCTGTCTTCACAGATGAGCCGCTCCGTACTATGCATAAAGAAAAACTCAAATGGGCATTTATCTATACAAGCGAGAGGAATGCAATTGGGCCTCGGCCCATGCAACTGGTGGTGGTGAGCGCGGTGAGCGCGGCGGTGAGAGCAGCTACTATAATCTTCACTATCATCTCGAGGCATTTTCTTTTGTTCATTTCTTCGGCTGTTTTTGGTTCAACATTTGATAGAGTTGCACGCCCAGCTCCATATCTCGGTCTTCGAGGGAAACGCCACTTTCTACGGTAGCCATTGCCCTGACCAGCTTCGGCCATTCGTTTTCGCTTAGCCTTTCTTTCCCTCCGAACCCTGTGAGCCTGCATACGGTCTGCACGTATCTTTTCGTATCGTTTTCGCTCGGTGGCGCCCATCGAGCTATTATGTCTTCTACACATGTGGCGTTGTATTTTTTTCGGTAAGTGTCGAGGATGCAGAAGGCGGCTCGGATGCCCCAGGGGAAGCTGTCGAACTCGACGAATTCCCAGTCGGTCTGCTCGTGGCGTTGTCCCTTCCAAACGACACCTGCAACCCGCCGAATGTTCAGCGGATTGCAGTTTCTTATTCCTCGTTTTGAATTCATAATTCACAATTCATAATTCAGTGCGGTAGCAAATTCTTCATTCTTCACTCTTCATTCTTCATTATTCAAGGCTGGAGGTTTACTCCAAGCCTTGAGCTTCGCTCGAGACCTCTCCCGCTCGGAAAAGCTCGAGCTAAGCTCGGCTTTTCTCTCGCTTACTCGAGGCCTTGAATAGTGTCGGTGTTCTTGATGACCTCGATGGCGTCGGCGGCGAGCTTGCGGCTGGGCACGAGCTGGAACTCTGCGTCCTTCTTCATGTCCTTGAAGTCCTCGCCGGGCGTCCAGCAGACATTCACGGCCTTGATGTTGGCGGAGGTGAAGTCCTCGGTGGTGACTGCGGGTTCGC
>CAMJOE010000004.1:0-45899 GCA_946407485.1 uncultured Prevotellaceae bacterium
TGATATCATTGCTGTCGGGGAAAAGCACCGAACCAAAGGTCGACGATAGTCAAGGTGCGAAAGACTACAGGCGGAGGACACCCCCGTCTGTGGTCTGTCGTCTCTTCGAGACTTTTGGTAAGCCTCCATGAGCTGCTATTCGTCAGAAAGACCGATGGGAAAGGGCCTAAAAGGAAGAGAGAGAAATTTTTCTCAGGACAGCAATATTTGTTTTTCTGTTTTTCCTCCCTTATATATAGAGGAAAAACAGAAAAACGAGAACGCATCTGTGCTTTCCAGGCAGACATCCCGCATCAGGTCGGCATCTTACCCGTTGGAAGAATTCATTTTACGTGTAGGAAGATTGCCATTTATCCGGGGGGAGAAATCAAGCGCCCGGCATCACGTTGCCAAGCGTCCAGCATCGCGTTGCCAAGCGTCCAGCAACGCGTTGACAATCGTCCAGCATCACGTTGCCAACCTGCTTTCCTCAAGTGCTTGAATAGCGTTTCGCGAGAGGAAAGCTTGTTTAGGTTTTATCGCAAATGAAGTTTTGATATATCGTATAATCTGCTTTATGGCATATGGTATTGTTACAATATATTAGCAAATATACTAATTCTTTTTCTATTAAAATAGTGGCAAGTGTCATAAAATGTTGTACCTTTGCCGCCGAACTTGGTTGCGCACGCACGCGATCTAATACCTATACGCTGCCAAGGCAACCAGCACGCATGGCCATGCCTCCCCACGTGCAAAACGATGTCTAATATCATTAACAAATAATATTTTATTAACCAAACAACAATCAAATTATGAAGAAAAAACTATCATTATTATTCCTCGCCCTCGTTGCGACAATCGGGGCCTGGGCAGATGTCTTGACTTTGACGCCCAGCAATGGAACTTATCCATCAAGTTCTGGCAATTATGTAAATTCCATTACTTTTAGTACTGAGCCAGTTATCACAATTGCAGTTAACGGTGGAGCTAATAATATGGATAAACGTCAAACGGATTCCTATCTTCTGTGGCATTCTGGTACAGCAGGTTCTAGTACCTACACCATTACTGTTACAGGTGATTATGTGATTACTGCCTATTCAGTTACTGGCGAAGCAAACACTTCTGCTCAAACTTTGACCGCGGGCAGTGTTAGTCATGAGTTCGCTGTTGGCACAAGTTCTTCCTTTGACGTTACAAGTCTGAACTCTTCTTCTGTTTCGTTTGTCCAAACAGGTGCCAATGCAAGCGGTCTGAAGATTACGTCAATATCTGTTACAGTAGAAGAAATTTCCTGGACACCTTCTGTTGAAGACGCTTACCTTACAATAGGAGGAAAGGCTACCAGCATCAGCCCTGTTATCGAAACCAGCGACAACAGCAAGTGGTATATTCTTACACAGGTACGTGGTGGTGAGACTCCCATGTATGATGCAGGTACGGGTAATACGTTGAGGCGTGCTGCTACCAGCATCACTACAACTACTCTCAACGGAACTTCGGTTAGCGAGAGTGCTATCTACCTCATTCGCTTTGTGAATGTGGGGGAAGGCTTGTATAATGTCCAATTTGCTGATGGTAATTGGATTACTAGCAGTTTAGCTACTACTTCATCTAAAGCCAGTGCTGGCACATACGCTTTCTATTTCACAAATGATGCTGGTGCTTTGGCATGGAATTTGGACAGTAAGTCAGGTCAAAGAGTTGACAACAATGGTGCAGGTCAGACTGTTGCTTTTTGGGGTAGCGGTGAAAACACAGCTACTAGCGGTAACAACATTTGGACTCTTTATGAAACAACTGTTGAAGTTCCTACCTCCACGGTGACTTACATCGTGAAGGATGGCAGCGACAATGTCCTCTTCACTTCCGAACCTGTAGCTACGACCAATGGCGCGAACATTACCACGCTGCCCGCTGAATACCAGCTGACAAACTTCTATACTTACAACACGGTAAATGTGACCATCAGCGCTTCCGGTAACACGAATGTCGAGTTCACGGCCACGCCGAAAGAGAATCCTCTTGTTAGATACACTGCCGACACTTCAAATCCTTATTATTACAATCTGAATATCCGTAGCCAGTACTTAGTTTATAACAGCGAAGCCACAGGACAGGTTACATTGCAAAGTACCAGTGAACCATTCAATGCTAATGCTTCATGGGCATTCATTGGTGAGCCGTATGCCGGTTTCAAGGTCATCAATAAGACAAAGGGAACGGATTACTTCCTGACATACACCAGTGTTGTTACAGGTGGTAACGGCGGTAATAACAATATTCAGTTTGTTGCTGCTGCTGATTTCAATAACCGCTATTGGATTATTGACAATAATACAAATGGTTTTGTGTTACGCATGAAAGAGAACACCAATATCTATTTCCACCATGATAATACTCATAAATTATTGCGTACTTGCAGCACCACCGAATGGAGTGCAGTTCATAACGATGCAGGTTCCACCCTTGTAGCATCTACGGACGAGGATGTGCTCATCGCGCTCTATGACAGCATGAAGGACTATACGTATAGCGATGCTATTGGTCAGTACTCTGCAGAAGGCATTACCGCTGCAGAAGCGAATGCTACGATTTCAAGTGTCGGCACAGCTATTACCAACAATATGACATCTGCTTATGCTGATGCTTATGCAGCTCTGAATGCACTTCAGGCTAAGACCTCTTTGAATTCACCTGCTGCAGGCTTCTATCGAGTGAAGAATGTGGCAACGAACGGATATCTTTATGCTACCGCTGCATCCGGTTATACCTCCACAGATAGGCATGTTTACGCAAATGGTAATAACTCTGGTGCCGAAACGATTATCCAACTCGCAGAGCATAATGGACATCTTTATATGCTCACTCAAGGTCATGAATTTGGTTGGATTGCTCAACCAAGTACAGGCAGTGGTCAAGTTGGTTACGTAAGAGCTAACGGTTTTGACAAATATGTTAATTGGCTACCAGGTTCGGCTGCTGGTCAGATTGCTTTTGCTATTTGCTACGGTAATGGTACTGGCGGTTATGCCTCCTATCTGACACAAGGCATTTATGCGGTAGATACTCAGGATAATGCTGTCATTCGTGGATCGGACTACACGGAGGATGCTGCTCAGTGGATTTTTGAGCCTGTAGAGACACTCACTGTTCCTCTCAATGATGGTGGCGATGGCATCTACTATGCTACTTTCTGCGTTCCATTCGATGTGAATTTTGGTACCTCCGCTGCTGCCTTCACACTCAGCAAGGACGGCACGACTTTGGAAACAACAGAAGTTCCTGACAACACCGTTCCAGCTGGTACTCCTGTCCTGCTTGTCGGCGAAGGCAATTCAGCAACGGCAACTATTGGCAGTAACTATAGTAACGCACCTGTATCAGGCACAGCTCTTACAGGTAACTACTTCGCTATTCCATTCGATGGCGCAACCAACTACGTCCTTGGTACGGATGGTACGAAGGTGGGCTTCTTCCACTGGAACGGTGATGTCCTGAAGGCTAACCGTGCATATATCGCTGGTGAAGCAGCTGGCGGTGCCAAGGGCTTCTATTTGGATGATAGCTTCGCAACAGCCATTCAGAAGCTGACGGATGCAGCTGACGGCAACGCCATCTATTATGACCTCAGCGGTCGCCGCGTAGCAGAGCCTAAGCAGGGTCTCTATATCGTGAACGGCAAGAAGGTTGTCGTGAAGTGAGAAAGTGAACGATAGTAATTAACGCTTAATTCCTCTAAAGAAATGAAGAAAACATATCTATGCCCTGAGGCTCTCGTCATAAAGATACAAATTAATGAAAGTCTTCTCATTAACACGTCAGAAACTACGGTTGAAGGCGGTAATGGCGGCTGGGTCAAGGAAGAAGAAGACTACAATCCTATCTCCGATAAGAAGATTTGGAACGACGAATGGTAGAGTGGTAAAGTGCTTTTCATAGCATTAGTTTTTATGGTTGAGGAGATGTCGCCTGTGCGGCATCTCCTTTTTTATGCTACTTGCGGCGTTGAGTGTTCTTTCACGAGGCGTTTTATATGCATTTAGATAGAGAAAACAGAAAAAACACATCAGATTGTACATTTTTTAACTGCAAAACGCTTGTCAGTACGTTTATTTTTGCTAACTTTGTGCGCACAAATTAATAATCAATTCATAATTCATAATTCATAATTCATAATTCTTAATTCATAATTCATAATTGGGAATTCATAATCCATAATATTAAATAGCTATTTTTTTATGTCAACAAGAAGAGATTTCCTGAAGGGTATGGGTCTGGCTACTGCCGGCCTTACCTTGGCTCCGGGCGAGATGTTGGCTGCCAAGAAGACTGCGCAGCCTGCAGCACCGAAGAGCGACAAAGTGAGGATTGCCTACATCGGTATCGGCAATCGCGGTCAGCAGAACATTGATGAGTTCGCTAAGACGAACATGGTGGATGTCGTAGCGCTTTGCGACGTCGACCTGAAGGGCAAGCAGTGCGAGAAGGTGCTGAAGATGTATCCCGACGCAAAGCGTTTCACCGACTTCCGCAAGCTCTTTGACGAGTACAGCGACAAGTTCGACGCTGTTGCCGTCAGCGTACCCGACCATACGCACTTCTTCGTCTGCATGGCTGCCATGAAGCACGGCAAGCACGTGTATTGCGAGAAGCCCCTCATCCGCACCTTCCAGGAGGGCGAAATCCTCATCGAGATGGCCAACCGTCATCCCGAGCTCGCCACGCAGGTGGGCAATCAGGGCCACTCCGAGGGCAACTATTTCCAGTTCAAGGCTTGGCAGGAAGCTGGCATCATCAAGGACGTGACGAAGGTTGTGGCTCACATGAACAACGACCGTCGCTGGCACAAGTACGACTGGAACATGACGAAGATGCCCGAAGGCGATCCCATCCCCGACGGCATGGACTACGACACGTGGCACGGCGGCATCCGCTACCACAACTTCAGCAAGCTCTACCATCAGGGCGACTGGCGCAGTTGGTACGACTTCGGTATGGGTGCTCTCGGCGACTGGGGTGCTCACCTGCTCGACACGGTGCACGAGTTCCTCAACCTCGGACTGCCCTACGAGATCAACATGAAGTATGCGAAGAACCATAACGAGTTCTTCTATCCCTTCTCGAGCACCATCGAGTTCCGCTTCGGCGCCCGCGGCAACATGCCTCCCTGCGACGTCATTTGGTACGACGGTGTCGACAACCTGCCGCCACTGCCCGAGGGCTACGGCGAGAGCAAGCTGGCCGACGGCATCCCCGCAAGCGGTCAGGGCGAGTACACGCAGCAGAAGATTAACCCGGGCAAGATTATCTACGGGCGCGACCTCACCTTCAAGGGCGCAAGCCATGGCAGCACGCTCGAAATCATTCCGAAGGAGAAGGCAGAGGCCATGAAGGACAAGCTGCCGCAAGTGCCCAAGAGCCCGAGCAACCACTACGTCAACTTCCTTCGTGCCTGCCAAGGCACAGAGAAGACGCGCTCGCCGTTCCAGATAGCCGGCGTGCTGTGCCAGGTGTTCTGCCTCGGCGTCATCGCCCAGCGCCTCAACACGCAGCTCTTCTTCGACCCGAGGACAAAGAAGTTCACCAACAACGAGTTCGCAAACGCCATGCTCAGCGGCATGCCCCCACGCCGCGGCTGGGAAGAGTTCTATAAGATTGACTAAAAACTAGGAAAGCCTAGGAAGACCTAGGAAAGCTTAGGACACCCTAGGAAATCCTATAAATAAAATAAAAGCAATGAAAAAGATTATATTAGCTATGGCGATGCTGGCCATTCTGCCTGCATCTGCAAAAGATAAGAAGACTGTGGCTCAGCAGCCTGCTCCTGCTCCCACGATGGATAACGTGCTCACTGAGCAGGAGCAGCGCGAGGGCTGGAAACTCCTCTGGGACGGCAAGACGACGAACGGCTGGCGCGGTGCCAAGCTGCAGACTTTCCCCGAGAAGGGCTGGCGCATCGAGGACGGCGTGCTCAAGGTTGAGGCTGCCAACGGTGCCGAGAGCGGCAACGGCGGCGACATCGTGACCGACAAGACGTATCACAACTTCATCCTGAAGGTGGACTTCAAGATAACCGAGGGCGCCAACAGCGGCATCAAGTACTTCGTCGATCCCGACATGAATCAGGGCGAAGGCAGTGCCATCGGCTGCGAGTTCCAGATACTCGACGACCTGCGCCATCCCGATGCCAAGCTCGGCGTGAAGGGCAACCGCAAGCTCGCCTCGCTCTACGACCTCATCCCCGCTCCCGAACAGAAACCCTTCGACATCACGGCATGGAACACAGCCATGGTCATCGTGAAGGGCAGCCATGTGGAGCACTGGCTCAACGGCGTGAAGATGCTGGAGTACGAGCGTAACAATCAGGAATGGAACGCCCTGGTGGCCTACAGCAAGTACAAGAACTGGCCCGACTTCGGCAATCGCGACGGACGCATCCTGCTGCAGGACCACGGCAACGAGGTTTGGTTTAAGAACGTAAAGATTAAGGAACTGTAGAGAGTGAAGAATGAAGAATGAAGAGTGAAGCTCCGCGACAACAATCGCGCCATGGTGCTAGAGCATCCATGAATTTGCTTCCGCTCTTGATTCCCTAAACGACCAAACGACTAATTCCCTAAACGACCAAATGAAAAGACTCTTTCTGGCAGCCATTGCCACATTCCTTTGCGTAAGCACTTACGCCATAGACGACCCCGTGCAGTACGTCAACCCGCTCGTCGGCTCACACTCCACGGGCGGCCTCTCCACCGGCAACACCTATCCCGCCATTGCTGTGCCCTGGGGCATGAACTTCTGGACGCCGCAGACCGGCAAGATGGGCAACGGATGGTGCTATACTTATGACGCCGAGAAGATACGCGGTTTCAAGCAGACGCACCAGCCCAGTCCGTGGATGAACGACTACGCCATGTTCAACATCATGCCCGAGAGCGGCAACGCCCCCATTTACGATGAGGACCGCCGCGCCAGCTGGTTCAGCCACAAAGCCGAGGTGAGCAAACCGCATTACTATAAGGTATATCTTGCCGACTACGACATTACGACGGAGATAGCTCCCACCAATCGCGCAGCCATCTTCCGCTTCACGTATCCCGAGGGTAAGAACTTCGTCATCATCGACGCCTTTGATCGCGGCTCCTACGTCAAGGTCATCCCCGGCGAGAACAAGGTGGTGGGCTACACGACGCGCAACAGCGGCGGCGTGCCCCGCAACTTCAAGAACTACTTTGTCCTGCAGTTCGACCGTCCCTTCACTTACACATCGACGGCCGACGAAGGCAAGGAGAGCCAGAACCTCGAGATGCAGAGCAAGCACGCGGCTGCCGCTGTAGGCTTCCAGACGAAGCGTGGCGAGCAGGTCAACGTGCGCGTCGCCAGCTCCTTCATCAGCATCGAGCAGGCCGAGCAAAACCTCAAGGAGCTTGGCAGCAAGAGTCTGGAGGAAGTCTCCGAGGCAGCGCGTCAGGAGTGGAATAAGGTGCTGAGCGTCATCGACGTAGAAGACCACAGCGACGTCGACCGTCTGCGCACCTTCTACAGTTGCCTGTATCGCAGCACGCTCTTCCCCCGCAGCTTCTTCGAGATTAATGCGAGCGGCCAGGTCGTGCACTACAGCCCCTACAACGGCGAGGTGCTGCCCGGTTACCTCTTTGCCGACACCGGCTTCTGGGACACCTTCCGCGCCCTCTTCCCCCTGGTCAACCTGATGTACCCCGGCATGAGCCAGAAGATGCAGGAGGGCTGGGCGAACGCCTACAAAGAGAGCGGCTTCCTGCCCGAATGGAGTGCGCCCGGCCACCGTGCCTGCATGGTGGGCAACAACTCGGCGAGCGTAGTGGCCGACGCCTACCTTAAGGGCATCCGCGGCTACGACATCGACGCCCTGTGGGAGGCCGTGAAGCACGGCGCCAATGCCGACCTGCCCCGCACGACGAGCGGTCGCAAGCAGTGGCAGACGTACAACAAGCTGGGCTACGTTCCCTATGACAGCATCAACGAGAGCGCAGCCCGTACCCTGGAGTACGCTTTCGACGACTGGAGCATCTACAAGCTGGGCCAGGCGCTCGGCAAACCCGAGAAGGAGATTCAGGTCTATGCAGAGCGTGCCATGAACTACAAGAACCTCTTCGACAAGAGTCACAACCTGATGCGCGGCAAGCTGGCCAACGGCGAGTGGGCGCCCAACTTCAACCCCTTCAAGTGGGGCGACGCCTTCACCGAGGGCAACAGCTGGCACTACTCATGGAGCGTCTTCCACGACCCTCAGGGACTCATCGACCTCATGGGCGGCAAGGACGTCTTCAACCAAATGCTCGACAGCGTCTTCATCCTGCCTCCCATCTTCGACGACAGCTACTATGGCGGCGTCATCCACGAGATACGCGAGATGCAGATCATGAATATGGGCAACTACGCCCACGGCAATCAGCCCATCCAGCATATGATATATATGTACGCGTATAGCGGTGAGCCCTGGAAGAGCCAGTACTGGCTTCGCGAGACGATGAACCGCATGTACAACGCCCACGCTGATGGCTATTGCGGCGACGAGGACAACGGCCAGACGTCCGCTTGGTACATCTTCACGGCGATGGGCTTCTACCCCGTCTGCCCCGGCAGCGGCGAGTACGTGCTCGGTGCGCCTTACTTCAATAAGATGACGCTTCACCTGGAGAACGGCAAGGACATCGTCATCACCGCGCCACAGCAAAGCGACGCGAACCGCTACGTCGGCTCCCTCCGGGTCAACGGCGCGGAGTACGGCAAGAACTACGTGACGCACACCGACCTCATTGCAGGCATGAAGATGGACTACACCATGCAGTCGCAGCCCAACCGGCAGCGCGGCACGTCGGCCGATGCCGCTCCCTATTCCTTCAGCAAGGAGTACAAGCCAGCCGGCAAGTCTAAGAAAAAGAAATAACACCCTATAAGGACTTTAAGGACTGCAAGGTCTTTAGAGTCCTTTTTTTAAATCCATTGACTATGAGAAGATTATTCCTCCTCTTCCTCTGCATGATGGCATGCCTCGTCGATGCCGGAGCGCAGGTGAACATTACTTACGATGACGAAGCGCAGTGGAAGGCGTACGAAGACTTCAACGCGGCGTTCCTCGACAAGTCGCGCAACATCTACAAGGCCGACACGAAGCAGCCCAATGCCAGCCATCGCGGCAACGGCTATCGCGACAACGACGTCTCGGGCTGCGCTGCTGCCATCTGGTGCCAGGCCATCATGTACGACATGGTCATCAACGCCTACAACCGTGCCAAGGCTGAGGGCGACGAGGCTCGCATGACCAAGTACAAGAACCTGCACAGCAGCATCTACAGCGGCGAGAAACGCCACTACGTCAACTTCGACTTCCATAACCCCAACACCGACAACGGCTGGTTCGTCTATGACGATATCATGTGGTGGACGTGCGCCTTGGCTCGCGCCTACGACACCTTCGGCAAGTCGGAGTATCTGACTAACTCGGAGAAGAGCTTCCTGCGCGTATGGTACGGCTCTCCCAAGGTGGGCGACGACGGCTCGTATGCCGACCCGGCCCGCTTCGAAGGCAAATACGGCGGCGGCATGTTCTGGGAGTGGCAGCCCATCGCTCACGCCAACCCCCACAAGCCCGGCGACTTCCGCTCGGCCTGCATTAACTTCCCGACGGTCATCGCCGCCTGTCTGCTCCACCGCCTCGTGCCGGAGGGCCGCACGGCGCCTACTGCTGCCTATCCTACGAGGCAGACGAAGGAGTGGTATCTGGAAAAGGCCAAGGAGATTTATGCCTGGGCAGACGCCACGCTCGTCAACAACAACGGACGCGTGGCCGACGGCATTCACGGCGGCGGACCCGAGTACACGGACCACCTCTACAATCAGGCCACATACATCGGCGCCAGCTGTCTGCTCTACCTGCTGACAGGCGAGGTGAGCTACCTGACAAAGGCACAGAAGGGCGCCAACTACGTGATGAACAACATGTGCAACGCCTATATCCTCAAGTACGAAAACGGATACGAGCAGGGCATCTATGCAGCCATCTATGCCCAGTACATGAAGCTGCTCATCTACGATTGCGGCCTGAGCCAGACGCTGATGAAAAAGTACATGAACCACATCAAGCGTAACATCCAGAAGGCCTACACGACGATGGATGCCACGCGCGGTATCCAGAACGGCAACTTCGCCAAGCCGACCGCCGAGGATGCCGTCGTGGAGAGCTACGGCGCCAGCGGCATGCCCGCTCTCATGCTGATGTTCCCGGCCAGCGAAGGCGGAACAACCATCGAACAGACTCAAGAGGACCGCTACGACGGCCCGTCGGACGTCTATACCCCTGACGGCAAGCTCGTCATGAAAGACGCCACGCCCGAGCAGGTGCACCAGCTCGACAGCGGTCTCTACATCTTCCAGAGGAAGAAGATTCTGGTGAAGTAAACTTATCCCGCGAGAGGGAGAAAAAAACGCCACGTGTGGGAACGCCTCTTCCCACGTGAAGGAACGGCCTTTCCCACACGTGGCGTTGGCCTTTCCTTCACGTGGGATAGAAAACCCCATCATATTATGAAGAAAACGTTACTCTATCTGGTGGCAGTCACCCTGCTGATTATCGGCCTCTCGTATGCCTGTGTCCGTTGCCTTGAGTACCTCAGGGACCGGACTTCCGACGCGACGGACGAAACCAGCCAATTCGTGACGCTGACCGACGCGGTGCCCGACGCCATCCTGGAAATCCGCTACTTCGGCACCTACAACTTCGTGGGGACGCGCATCGACGGCTATCTCGAGCCGACGGCCCTGCTGACGCGTGCGGCGGCGGATAGCCTCCGGGCCGTCAGCGACGACGTAAAGAAGCTCGGCTATCGGCTGAAGATTTACGACGCCTATCGTCCGCAGCAGGCCGTCGACCACTTTGTCCGCTGGGCCGAGAACGTGAAGGACACACTCATGCGGCATTACTTCTATCCCGACCTCGACAAAAGCGTCCTCTTCGACCAAGAGTATATCTGTGCGAAGAGTGGGCACACGAGGGGCTCTACCGTGGATCTCACGCTCTTCGACATGCAGACGGAGAAGGAGCTGGATATGGGCGGGACGTTCGACTGGTTCGGTCCCGAGAGCCATCCCGACTTCTGCGGAGACCCGGAGACACAGGAGTTTACGGGCGACGGCAGCAAAAGCCCCGCCGGACGCAGCATTACGGAAAGGCAGTTTTGTAATCGCATGATACTGCGCGAAGCGATGATGCGCCACGGCTTCAAGCCGTTCCCCACCGAGTGGTGGCACTTCACGCTGCAGGACGAGCCCTATCCCGACACCTACTTCAACTTCCCCGTCCGTCAGCTCTGACGCTTACGGGGAAGGCGCATGGCGAGTCCGCCCAGGCAGCCCAGGCAGACACCGATGGTGTTGGCCACAAAGTCGAGCCACTCCCCGCTGCGGCAGGTGGTCAGGTGCAGCTGCGCAAGCTCCAGCAGGCCACCCATTGCGATAGGCGCCAGGAAAGCAAACACGAAGAGCTTCCACGCCTCCAGACGCTCGTGGCAACGGCGGTAGTCGAACCAGATGGCAAGTGTCAGCACGCCGTACATCACCATGTGCGTCCATTTGTCTGCCAGCGGCACGTTGACATCCATCTTCATGTTGGCCAAAGGCAAAAGTGAAAGCAGGACGATGCTGACTGCAACAAGCAGCGTAAACGGGTAGTGGCGGAGGTATTTGTGTAGCATAATAAGCCTCATTTATTACAAATCGGTGCAAAGATACGACAATTAGTTCATAGTTCATACGCCATAGTCCATATTTTTTTCGTAACTTTGCCCCAAGTTTTGGCACAGCCATAACTATGAACTATGAACTAAGGAACCATGAATTCAGAAAGGGGACGTTTCGGTAGCCAACTGGGAGTCATCCTGGCTTCCGCAGGTTCGGCGGTCGGTTTGGGCAATATCTGGCGGTTCCCGACCGAGGTGGGGAAGGGCGGCGGCGCTGCTTTCATCCTCATCTACCTCGGCTTCATCTTCCTGATTGCCATGCCGGTGATGGTCAGCGAATTCGTTATCGGACGCGCTTCCCGCAGCAACGCCGTCGGCGCCTTTCAGAAGCTGTCGCCCGGCAAGCCGTGGGTGGCGGCAGGCATCATGGGCGTGCTCGGCGGCTTCCTCGTGCTCTCGTTCTATTCCGTCGTGGCAGGCTGGACGCTCCACTACACCATACAATCCGCCCTCGGACAGCTGCAAAGTTCTCTGACAACAGACAACGGACAACGGACAACGGACTTCGGCGCAGCGTTCAACGCGTTTGTCTCCGACCCGCTTCAGCCCATCCTCTATCTCGTCGTCTTTATGCTTTTGACGCACCTCGTGGTGGCCCGCGGCATCCAGCACGGCATCGAGCGCTACTCCAAGCTGATGATGCCCCTGCTCCTCGCCATCATCGTGCTCCTCGTCGCCTTCTCGCTGACCATGCCCGGCGCAGGCGAAGGCATTCGCTTCCTGTTGCAGCCCGACCTGGGAAAGGTGACGCCCGACGTCATCCTCGGTGCCATGGGGCAGGCCTTCTTCTCGCTCAGCGTCGGCCTTGGCTGCCTCGTGACCTACGCATCCTATTTCGACAACCAGACCAGGCTGGTGCAGTCCGCCACGAATGTCTGCATCATCGACACGATGGTGGCAGTGCTGAGCGGCTTCATCATCTTCCCGACCGTCTTCAGTGTCGGCATCGCGCCCGATGCAGGCCCGGGCCTCGTCTTCATCACGCTGCCCAACGTCTTCCTGCTTTGCTTCAGCGAGATGCCCGCCGTCGGTTACGTCTTCTCCCTCCTCTTCTATGTCCTGCTCCTGCTTGCCGCCCTGACGAGCAGCATAAGCATGCACGAAATCTGCACCGCCTTTATCTCCGAGCATTTCCACAAGAGCCGTCGCCGCGCGGCCGTCATCGTGACGCTCGTCTGCATAGCGCTCGGCAGCTTCTGCTCGCTCTCCTTCGGCCCCTGGCAGGACGTCACCTTCTGCGGCCGCGGCATATTCGACCTCTTCGACTACACCGTGACGAAGTTCCTGATGCCGCTCGGCGGACTCCTCATAACCCTATTCGTCGGCTGGTACCTCGACCGCAAGCTCGTCGAGCAACAGCTGACCAACGACGGCAGCCTCGCGGTGCGCATGCTGCGCCCACTGCTCTTCCTCATCCGCTGGATGGCACCCATCGGCATCCTCCTCATCTTCCTCAACGAGCTTTTCCCTTTATTCATAAAATAAATAACTCGCGAGAGATTATGAATTGTGCATTATGAATTATGAATTAAAAGAGAGTTTCGGCAGCAAGATAGGCGCGGTGCTGGCCTCCGCAGGCTCGGCGGTGGGCCTGGGCAACGTGTGGCGCTTCCCGACGGAAGTGGGCAACAACGGCGGTGCGGCCTTCATCTTCGTCTATCTCATCTGCATTGCCATGATAGGCATCCCTGTCATGATGAGCGAGTTCCTCATAGGCAGGCACACCCACACCAACACGATCGACGCCTTTGCAAAGCTCGCGCCGGGCAAGTGGTGGCGTATCGAGGGCATTGCCGGCGTGTTCGTCGCCTTCCTGATACTCAGCTACTACATCGTCATCAGCGGCTGGACGCTCTTCTACCTCGTGGAGTCGTTGAGCGGCCGACTGCTGGCCGACCGCGACTACAGCGATGTCTTCAACGGCTTCGTCAGCGACACGTGGATGCCAATACTGGCGGGCGTGGCCTTCATGGCGCTAACCCACGTCATCATCGCCAAGGGGGTGCAGTCCGGCATAGAGCGTTTCTCGAAGATCATGATGCCTTTGCTGCTCTTCATCATTGGCATCCTGGTGGTCTGCTCGTTCAGTATGCCAGGCTCTTCCGAGGGCTTGCGCTTCCTCCTGAAACCTGACTTCTCGAAGCTGACGGCCAGTGTGATCCTCAGTGCTGTCGGGCAGGCATTCTTCTCGCTCAGCCTTGCCATGGGCTGCCTCTGCACCTACGCCTCCTACTTCCGAGGCGATACGAACCTGCCCAAGACGGCAGCCGGCGTCAGCATCATCGACACGGTGGTGGCCATCCTGAGCGGCTTCATCATCTTCCCTGCAGTATTCAGCGTCGAGGAGGTCAGCGTGGATGCCGGCCCGGGACTCGTGTTCATCACGCTGCCGAGCGTCTTCAACATCGCTTTCAGCCATGTGCCTTGGCTCGGCTACATCTTCTCCGGCTTCTTCTATCTGCTGCTCCTGCTTGCCGCGTTGACCAGCGCGATGTCTCTGCACGAGAGCGTGACGGCTTACGTTCTCGAGGCCTTCCACATCTCGCGCCGTAAGGCAGCCATCGCCGTCTCGGTGAGTTGCATGACGCTTGGCGTGGCCTGCTCGCTTTCGTTCGGCGCGTGGAGCGACCTGACGCTTTTCGGCCTGAACATCTTCGAGCTGTTCGACTTCACGGCCTCTAAGATCATCCTGCCCATCGGCGGCATCATCATCTGCCTCTTCACGGGCTGGCACCTCGACCGAAAGCTTGTTGAGAGCGAGCTGACGAACGGCGGCACCCTTCGCTTCCGCTTGTTCCGCCTCTATTATTTCATCATCCGATACGTCGCGCCGCTTGCCATCGCGGCCGTCTTCCTGCAAGAAATCCTGTCATGAAACGTCTGCCCACCCTCACTAACGCGCAGCGACGCGCCCTGCTCGTCATCGAGTGGGTGCTGCTCATCGGCATCATCGGCTTTGCCGTCTGGAAGAAGACCATAGCCCCACAAAGCTCCCAGACCACCTCCAGTTCTCCCTTAAAGGAGGAGAACATTAAACAAACCCTCCCTTTAAGGGAGGGCGGGGTGGGTCTTTCTCTTCCTGCGGAGCCTTCCTTCGAGTCGTTCCCCTTCGACCCCAACACGGCAGACTCCGCGACGCTGCTTCGCCTCGGCCTCTCCCCCTGGCAGGTGCGCAGCATCTATCGCTACCGGGCCAAGCACGGACGCTATCACAAGCCCGAGGACTTCATGCGCGTGCCCGGCATGACCAACGAGCAGTGGGACCGCCTGAGGCCTTACGTCCGCATCGCCACCGAGTTCCAGTACGTCGCCCCTTCTGCCTCGCCCGAGGAGGAAAGGCTTGAGGGCCTGCGCTCCCTCGCGTTGGAGATGGAGGATTCTGCCTATCAGGATTCCATTTCAAGAGGAGACACGGCGGTGCATTCCACTAAGCTGTCGCCCGGCCAGACCATCGACATCAACAGGGCCGACACGACGCAGCTGAAGAAGATACCCGGCATCGCGTCGAAGCGCGCAGCACGCATCGTCGCCTACCGCAGGTCGCTCGGCGGCTTCGTCAGCATCGAGCAGGCCATGGAGGCCATAGAGATGCCCGACACCGTGCTGAAATACATGGCCCTCTCGCCTGTCGAGGTCACCAGGATAAACGTCAACAAGCTCTCCGTCCAGCAGTTGATGAAGCATCCGTATCTCAATTTCTATCAAGCCAAAGCCATCAACGAGCACCGCCGCAACAAGGGCGACCTGCACTCCTTCGACGAGCTCTCGCACCTCGAAGGCTTTCGCCCCACCGACCTCGACAGGCTCCGTCCCTACATTGAGTTCTGAGATGCAGGACGTCTCTTTTGTTCTGGAAGGCGGTAAAGACCGCAGACAATCAAGGCGGGAAGCTGTGCCGACGTCATCGTCCCTGGCTTCCCGCCTTGCGTTTGTTCGCTAAGAGGTTCTTACTGCAGCCTTTCCAAGAATTCTTTCAACTTCAGTACTATCCTATCCTATCACTTGGCATACTTGTAGGGGGTGCGTAGGTGCGTTCTCAGTATTTCCTCGTCCTTTGCCTTGTCCCATTGTCCGATTTCCCACAGATGGTTCATGGCTTCCTCTGCCTTGCGGGCATAGAAGTCGCTCACTACTTGACGCAACTCATCAAGCTCTTCCTCCGTCTTGATGTGCCCAAGCAGTTGCAGGAAATCCAATTGTGCTGCATTCAAAGCAGTCCCTCCATGTTCCATATACTGTCTGCTTTATTGTTCTACAAGGGCAAAGGTAGAACTTTTTTCTCAATAAAGATGCATTATTGGCATAAAAAGTGCAAAAAGGTCGCGAAAAAAGGTTCTGTCAGAGGCCAAAGCCATCAACGAGCACCGCCGCAACAAGGGCGACCTGCACTCCTTCGACGAACTCTCGCACCTCGAAGGCTTTCGCCCCACCGACCTCGACAGGCTCCGTCCCTACCTTTCATTCGAGTAGTCACGGGGTTTTTCGTGTCTCGTCTCCCGACTTTGCGTGTATAGTTCGTTGCTGCATGGCGATGCAGCAATTGAATTATCATGATGTTGCAATTGCTGCATCGCCATGCAGCAACGAACAACCCTTGCGTCGAGGGGCAGCGACCACTGCCGCTTCGGGCATCATATACTGCCTCAAGGATGCTGCGCGACTGCATGATATGCAGCTTTCTCTGTCCCTTCCTGCATTTTTTAGCAAATAATTGTATAAGTTTCAATTCTTTTTCGTAACTTTGCAACGCAGAGTGTATTCCCGCGTTTCTTCGCGCGTAATATATAAAATAATGTGTTATCAACTTTTAAACAATATGACTATGAGACTTAAATCACTACTTTTTACCTTGCTCATACTGGCATGTTTCAGCACGGCAAAAGCAGCACATGTGTATGTTGGAGTAGAATACGGCTCCACCGGCGATGATAGTAAAGGTTACGAATTGCCCGGTCATTCTCAATATTCTACGTCACGCCAGATTTATACAGCCAGTGAGATAGGCAGGGCAGGTTTCATCAAGAGCATCAGCTTTGCTTTGCGGGATTTGTACTATCAGAATGACAAAGGAGAGTATGTCCAACATGGCACTTTGCAACGAAATATTAACCTCTATTTGAAGCACACATCCGCAACGGAATTCTATTGCAGCGACGAAGAATATAATTTCCGAGCTGGCGACATGGTGTACAGTGGATGGTGCGTGTACCACGAATACCAATGGACAACGATTGAGTTCGACACACCTTTCTTCTACAACGGCGTGGACAACCTTATGATAGGTTTCGACGACAACACAGGAGGGAACTGGGTTTATGTTTATTCTCTTACCTTTCCGACGACGAAGAGCCAGGCTCATAGTCTTTACGGGTCAACATCTATAAATTATGTTCCTTTTGATATTGACATAAATGCCCCTATTACGGGTGACTATAACAGTAGAACTTACAACTTCAAGTTGCAGCTGGATATTGAGATGTATGATACCGACCAGCTGTCCTCTCCCCTCAGCTATGTAGGCGTTGGCAAAGAGCAAGTCTATGCCGACAAGGTGCCTCTCTCTTCTCTCTACAAGTACTCCATAACGCAGCAAATCTATACGGCCAACGAGATTAGCAGTGCCGGAGAAACCAAGCTGATCCACAGCATCTGCTTGTTCAACGCAGGCAGGGAGAAGACGCGAAAGATTGCCGTCTGGTTCTTCCCGACAGAGAAGTCGTTCTTCAGCGGCTTCGACGACTGGATGGAAATACCGAGTGAAGGCCCGCTGTTCGAGGGCGAGGTGACTTTCTACGAAGAAGACTGGACATTAATACCTTTCTCCCGGCCCGTCCTCTCCAACGGCCGAAGCAACTTCATCCTCTGTGTGAACGACGAGACAGGCTCCTATCAATACGGCGAGCAAACGTCTTTCCTGTCCTTCGAGGCAACGCAGGACCAGACAATGTATATGTATAGCGACCATAGCGAACCGTACGACCCGTCTGCCATCAAAACCTACAGCGGTTACTATACCAATGTGAAGAACCGAGTCGCATTTAATGGCGAGGTTAACATACCCACTACTCCCAGGCCGACAGAAATCCATGTCGATGCGCTACCCACCATGGCTACCGTCACATGGAGCAGCGAAGGAAGCTACTGGGAGCTTCAATACAAGGCAGACTCCGAAACAGAGTGGCACAAACTTAACGCGACCGAGAAGAGCTGCGAGATTACCGGGCTGATGCCTAAGACAAAGTATCGCGTCCGCATCCGAAACATCAACAGTGGAGCAAGCTACTGGCTGTCCACGGAATTCACGACGCTCGACAACATGCCTACGGATATCACCAAAGCTCCGTTGGCAAAGTCTTGCACGATTAGATGGACGGGTTACAGCGACAGCTACGATGTGCTGTACCGTGAGGCATCAGACGAACCCAGCTTCTTCGAGGACTTTGAGGGCGGCTTTGCAGCCAAGGGCTGGTCAGTCAATACGATAGGCCAGGCCCGTAATGATGGGCAAGGCTGGTTCACGGAAGACGTGACATTAAGGTCAACTGAAGAGGCTACCTACACGAACTATAGCGGTTCGAAGTGTGCCGTTGCCGAGAGCTGGGCGAGTGGCGTCGGTGGCATGGAAGCCGACAACTGGCTCATATCGCCGTTGGTTGACTTGGGCGGCACGCTGAAGTTCTGGCAATGGACGAGCAACAGCTATGCAGACAGCTACGAGGTCATGGTCACAGCCAGGGAAGTCATCAATTTCACTACCGTGCGTCCGCTTAGTCCCGGCGCACGTGGATGGTCTCAGGTCGTCGCCGACCTCAGCGAGTTCCAGGGGAAGCAGGGCTTCATCGCCATTCATCACAAGTGCACCGATAAAATGTGGCTTTTCATCGACGACTTCGCCATCTATCCTGCAGAACCGTGGCAGAAAGTGACTACGACAGAGACGGAGGTAACGCTCACGAACCTCAAACCAACCACGAAATACGAATACATGATTGTTGGCCACCAGACTGGATATGAGGATGTGTCAACCGACATTTTCGCCTTCACGACTGGTGTATGGCAACCTGTCATCATGAACATCGACATCGTTCCCGACGTGACGAGTGCGGAAGTAGACTGGGTAGGCAACAGCGAAAGCTACGAAGTGGAGTACAGGGAGGCAGGAGCAACGTCCGAGCCTTTCTTCGACGACTTCGAGAACGGCCTTGCCGACAAGGGCTGGAAGGTCTATACACAAGGCGAGACGACTGGCGGCGAGGGATGGTTCACCGGAAGCATATTGGATATGGCTGTTGCCGAGCTGAACCACAGCGGCAAGAACTCTGCAATTGCCGAGAGCTGGTCAAAAGAGACAAACGGCTTGGCTGCCGACAACTGGCTCGTTACGCCCCAAGTTAACCTGGGCGGCACGTTGAGGTTCTGGCAATGGATTCGCGGAGATTACCCGGACAGCTTCGAGGTCTTGCTCTCCACGACGGGCGATGCCATCGAGGACTTCACCACGACACTCCGTCCGCTCGGCCCCGGTCTGAACAGATGGAACGAAGTCGTCATCGACCTCAGCGCATACGAAGGTCTGCAGGGCTACATCGCCATTCATCACAAGTGCACCGATATGTTCTGGATGGCCATCGACGACTTCGGCATCTATCCTGTGGAAGGATGGACGAAGGTGGCTACGACAGAGTGTCAGGTGACGCTGACCGACCTGCAGCCCGAAACGACTTACGAGCTCCGCATCACAGGCTTCTCCGACGGCGAGGCAGAAATCGTCAGCGACATCGTCAGCTTCACCACCGAGGCGGTTCCTGGTCCCATCGACCTTGTGCTTGACTGCAAGGGTAGCAACTCAGAGACCATCCAAGCCAACGACGGCGCTTCGGTGAACGCCACCATCGCAAACCTCACCCTCAAGAAGGACGGCAAGTGGCAAGCCGTCTGCTTGCCCTTCGACGTGGACGTCGAGAACAGCCCGCTGGCCGGAGCAGACGTCAGGACGCTCGAGTCGGTGACCGTCACGAACGCAGTCTGCACGCTCGACTGCCCGACACCCCAGACCACGATGGAAGCCAACAAACCGTATATCCTCAGGTGGGATGAAGGCGAGGACATCGTGAACCCAGTCTTCGAAGACGTTACCATCAAGTTTGTCAGGATGGACGACAGCGGCCAATGGTTGAAAATTGAGGGTGCAGGATATTTCGGTGCCCGCTATGATTATATCGGCATAATGCCCGATATGTTATATCTCGGCGATGAGAGTCCGATACTTACCAAAACAGATACGAGCATAGAGCTTCATGCCTTTGAAGGCTTCTTCTTTATCTATACCTCGATCCAAAGCGTGGCAAGCGTCTTCGTGCTGAACACGGGCTATGAGGACGACCTGATAACGGGCATTGCCGGCGCTAACGCTAACGCTGACTCTGACGCTATCTATAACCTTGCAGGCCAGCGCATCAGTAAGACGCAAAAGGGCGTCAACATCGTAGGCAGCAAGAAGATTCTGGTGAAGTAAGGTCCTTAAGGTCCTTAAGGTCTTTAAGGTCTTTAAGGTCTTTAAGGTCTTTAAGGTCCCTAAGGTCCCTAAGGTCCTTAAAGTCCTTAAAGTCAAAAGGCCCACTCGTGCTCCGAGCATGAGTGGGCCTAAGCTTTACATTATTTCGCGAACTTGACGACGCTGCCGTCAGGACGACGCATGATGAAGAGGCCGTTCTGACGCGTCACGCCAAAAGGGAGCACTCGCCCCTGGAGGTCGTAGCATCTGACCTTAAGGTCCTTAAGGACTTCAAGGTCGATGATGCCGTCTGGCGTCTCTTTCGCGTCGATGCGCTGCAGGCGGAAGTGGTCCACTTTGAACCATCCGTGGCTGTCGCTGGTGGAGCGCGTGCCGTCGGCCTTGTAGTTGCTGGTGCGGATGCCGAGCTTCAGGCTTTCGCCGTCCTTGAGCGTCACCATCACAGCCATCGGGTGCAGCGTCATCTTGCCTGCACCGGACGGGCCGTAACCGGCGAAGGTGTTCGTCTCGCCCGATGTGAGCATCGACGCCTTGTAGTCGCTCTCCTTGCCGTAGTACTGGACGTTCTTGTTGGCGAAGAGGCGGCAGTTGGCCAGCTTGTCTTTCTGCACGCCCAGCAGGCAGGTGACAAGGTAGGTGCCTGCGCCGAGCTTGTTTGCGGGAATGGTCTGTGAGAGCTCGTACGAGTTGGGCAGAGGCTTGCCGCTTGCCCAGAAGACGTTGATGCCCCACAGATGCTTGGCGTCCTGGTTGATGCCCCACGAGTTGCCGTTCGTGATGTTTGTCGCCCTCCAGCCCTTAGGCACGCCGCGTATCATGCTGCCTTGCGGGTTGAGGCTGCCGGCGGTGCCGCCATACTCGAAGTCGGGATTGGCGAGCAGGCTCGTCAGGTCTTCCTCTCCGGCACTGAACGGAATGCTTGCCAGTGCGCTGACCGAGATGCCCGGGTCCATGAAATAGACGCGGACGCTCACCGTCTTGTTCTCTGTGCTCAAGTAGTGGACGGCTGCGGGGATGTAGCCCTGAGCCACCGTCTCGTCCCACGACTCCGTTCGCTCCGTTTGCTTGATGGAGATGACGGTCGGCGTCGCGCCATCGACGGCGATGCCAGCGCGGATGTCGTAGTCTGTGTTGAGGCGGAACGTTGGCAGGCAACGCACCTGGATGACGTTGAGTCCCTCCTGCACGGGCAGGGTGTAGTCGGCGTAGGGCGCGCTGCCGGCCGAGCTGTAGGCCGTCATGTCGAGCGGCCATACAGTAGCTGTGGTGCCTCGGATGCCCAGCCCTTCCAGCGTCTTGACCGTCGGGGAAGCGCTCGTGTAGCTGCCGCCGGCAATGATGGTGACGTTGGGTTGCAGGATGCTGCTCTGCTGTTCAGCCACGTCGCCCGATGTGGCGACGGCCGGCATCAGGTGCTGGTTCCAGTTGTTCGGCTTGTAGTCCATCATGTTCTGCCACTTGCCGCCCGCGATGCCCGTGTTGTATCTGTTCGTGAGCGTCTTGATTTCTTCGAAGGCCGACTGTGCCTTCTGTGCGTAGTCGAGAGCCTTCTCGCCCTGTCCTGCCCAGGCATAGATGAAGCTTTGCCGTGCCCTGAGCAGTTTGATGTTCTGGTCGGTGCAGGCGCAGACAGGGTATTCGAGGAGCTCGTAGTAGGCGTTGCGCAGCGACGAGGGAATGCGCGAGCGCAGGGCCACTACCTTATCATAAAGGTCTTGGTACTCGGCGATGCGCGCGTCGATTTCCGCGTTCGAGTGGTCGAAGTGGCAAAGCTGCACATGCTCCGGCTTGGCGGCAATGCCGAGGCGATAGTAAGCCATCTTTATCTCGTTGATGTCGTCGGCGAAGTCCTCGCCGAAGGTGCGCGCTGCCCAGTCGCGGGTGTAGAGGTGGGCACGCTCCGGCGTCCAGCTGTCGATGTCCCAGGCAAGGTCCATGCAGAACTCGAGTTCTTCCTCGGCAGGCTTGATGTCGCCCACATTGATGATCCACTGGTCGCGTATGCCTTGTGCGTAGCCTTTGCTCAGCTCGTAGCTGCAGAGGGAGGGCGAGATGCTGCTCAGCCAGAGGTAAGAGTCGGGCGAGCCCCAATAGGAGAGGTGGTAATAGACGGCGTTGCCGCCCGAGCGGGCCTGCTCGGCCTCATTGGGCATCTGGCGTATGTAGCCGTGATTGTCGTCCACCCACATCAGCGTGACGTCGTCGGGCACTTGCAGGCCTGCATTGTAGCAGTCGAGCACTTCCTTGTAGGGGATGAAGATTTGCGGGATTGTCGTGGGGTCGCCGATGCTGTCGGCAAGGAGCTGGCGCTGGTAGGCGATGATCTCGGTCAGCGCCGCCACGCGCTCGGAGGTGTTGCTGTAGCCGTTGATGCCCGTGTCGTGAACGCCACGCATGCCGAGCGTGTAGATGGCGTTCTTGCCGCGGCTCTCGCCCACGCGCTCTGCCCAGTAGCGCTTTATCATGTCCTTGTTCGTCTTCCACACCCAGTCGTCGTTGCCGTGACCGCCGAACTTGTCGCCCGTCTTGCCCCACTCGTACTCGTTGTCGCGCAGCATCTGTTCGCAGTGGCTCGAGCCCATGTAGATGTCGTACTTCATGATGAGCGGGATGTTCGTCTTCTCGAACCAGAAGGCACGGGAGCCGGCGTGCATGGCAGGCCACAGCGTGTTGGCACGGAGGCGCAGCAGCAGCTCCATGATGGCGGCGTAGGTCTTTGGGCCGAAGTTGTTGAGGTTCGTATCCATCTTCTTCGCAGCCCAGGGGCGCAGGCCGAAGTCCTCGTCGTTGAGGAAGATGCCGCGGAACTTGACCGATGGCGAGCCGAAGACGCGCCTGCCGGGCGTCACGTAGAGCTGGGTCTTCCTGGTCGGCGTGACGTCTGCCCACCATATCCACGGCGAGACGCCAGCCATGCGGCTCAGCTCGAACATGCCGTAGGCCGTGGCACGAGGCTGCGAGCCGAAGATGACGAGTGCTTTCGCCACGCCCTCCATCGGGTTGTCGATGACCTGCATGCCGAAGGCTTCCCATTTGCCCTCGACGTCGCTCACGTCAATCTTGCCGTCGGCGATGAGCTGGTCGATGTGGCTCGACTGCCCGATGGTGCCGACGATGATGGGGTTCTTCAGCGACGTGGGTTCCGCTTTGTACTTTATGTACGTCTTTCCCGTGACCGCTTTCAGGTCAGCGAGGAGGCAGTCGGCAACCGTCGTCACCACCTCGGCATCGTTGCTGTCATAGAGGACGATGGCTTTGTCGGCAGCCGTCGAGCCAGCGATGGCAAAGCATCCATCGACGGGAGAGGTCACGACTTGCAGCTCGTCGGCACTTGCTGTAAGAGCGAAGAGCATGAGAATCACGTAAAGCAGGGTTTTCGTTTTCATGTTGTGTGTTGGTTTATGTCTTTATGCGTTGTCACGTGCAAAGGTAGGAAATCTTTCTTAAAATAATACAATCTTTGCCGAGAAAAACGCTTTAATTGCACTTTTCTGCATAAAAGACGTGGTTCAAGGCGTGATGAGTACAAAAACATCACGTTGTCAGATGTCCAGCAACGTGATGTTAGATGTCCAGCAACGTGATGTTAGATGTCCAGCAACGTGATGTTAAAGAGTCAGCGACGTGTTGTTAGAAGTCCAGCAACACGTGGATAGTTATTCGTCAGGGAATGAGCATCGAGCTGTCGCCGTAGCTGAGGAAGCGGAAGTCGTGGGCGAGGGCGTAGTCATAGACGTCGTGCCAGCCCTCACCGATGAAGGCACTGACCAGGAGGAGCAACGTGCTCTGCGGCTGGTGGAAGTTCGTTATCATGCGGCGGACAATGTGGTACTTGTAGCCGGGCGCTATGATGATCTGCGTGCTGGCGTGGAGCACCTCCTCGCCGCGCTCGTCCATGTAGTGGAGTAGGGCAGTGAGCGCCTCCGTCGTCGAGAGCGAGTTGTCGTACTCATACGGCATCCACTGGGGGACGTGAAGGGGAGACCCACCCCAGCCCTCCCTTAAAGGGAGGGAGTTCTTTGCGCAGTAAGTCTCCCCTTTAAGGGGAGATTTAGAGGGGTCTACCAATACTCCCATATAGTACAGGCTTTCGAGGGTGCGGACGCTGGTCGTGCCGACGGCAATCGCCTCACCGCCGTGGGCCAGGAGCCGCTCGATGGTATGGCGATGGACGGCAATGTGCTCGGTGTGCATGTCGTGCCCGCCGATGTCCTCGCTCTTGACGGGTCGGAACGTGCCGGCGCCGACATGCAGCGTCACCTCTTCCCGCTCAATGCCGCGAGCATCGATGTCCTGGAGGACGCGTTTCGTGAAGTGCAGCCCCGCCGTAGGAGCCGCCACCGAGCCCTTTATCTTCGAATAGACCGTCTGGTACGTCGTCTTGTCGCTCTCCTCAGTCTTGCGGTTGAGGTACGGCGGGATGGGAAGTTCGCCCACGGCGTCGATGACCTCGGCGAAAGAAAGGGACAGCCCCCCTCCAACCTCCCCCCGAGGAGGGAGGCTTTTAGGGTTCTCCTCCTCCTCAGTGCAGAGGGCCGACCATCGGAACTCAATGAGTTGGCTCGTGCCGTGTGTGCCCTTGCGCTCGGCAGTGATTTTGAATTTTGAATTTTGAATTTTGAATTCCCGCGTCAGCTTCCCTTCCTTCCATTTCTTCGAGTTGCCAACGAGGCAATACCACGAGCAGGAACCCTTCCGGGCGAAGTTCTCCTGATACTCCACCGGGTCGGCAGGCTCCAAAAGGAATATTTCGATGAGAGCCCCCACCCCCATCCCCTCCCCCGAGGAGGAGGGGAGAGAGGGGTCAGAAAGCCTCCCTCCTCGGGGGGAGGTTGGAGGGGGGCTTTTCCTGAAGTGTAGCCTCGCCTGGATGACTCGCGTGTTGTTGAAGACCATCAGGCTTCCCTCGGGCAGCAACGAAGGCAGGGAGCGGAACACCGTCTCGCTGATGCGTCCGCCTTCATAGACAAGCAGTTTGCTGCTGTCTCGTTCCGGCAGAGGAAACTTCGCGATGCGTTCGTCGGGCAAAGGATAGTCGTAGTCGCGTATCTGAATGTGTTTTGTGTCCATAAAGCAGGCACAAAAGTACAACAAAAACTGTAAAGAGGAAAGTGAAAAGGGGAAAAATATCTGCTTTCTTGCCTCAGAAGATAAATTCTTTAAACCTGAAACCTCTAACTTTGAACTTTATTTTGTATATTTGCAAGCGAAACACATCAAACTATAAACTTATACACTTATGAAACTGACAGGAAGAAGAGAAAGTACAAACGTGGACGACCGTCGCGGCATGTCGGCTGCCAAGGCTGGCGGTCTGGGCATCGGTGGCATCATCATTGCCCTGATTATCTCGTTCATCACGGGCGCTAACCCCCTCGACATGCTGACCAATGCCGGTATGCTGGGCAACATCACCGAACAGGCAGAGGGCGGACGCGAGTTCACGGAGGAAGAACAGGCGCTCGCCACGTTCTCCAAGCAAATCCTCGCAGGCACGGAAGATGTCTGGACAGAGGAGTTCAAGAAGATTGGCCGCACCTACGAGCCGCCAAAGATGGTGCTCTACACGGGCGCAGTGCAGACAGGCTGCGGCAACGGCTCGGCAAGCATGGGTCCCTTCTATTGCTCGGCCGACCAGTGCCTCTACATCGACCTCTCGTTCTTCACGTCGATGAAGCAGCAGCTCGGTGCTGACGGTGACTTCGCCTATGCCTACGTCATTGCTCACGAAGTAGGCCATCACGTGGAATACCTGCTCGGCACGCTGGGCAAGGTGCATCAGCAGATGTCGAAACTCAACCAGACAGAGGCCAACAAGCTGAGCGTCCGCCTCGAACTCCTTGCCGACTTCTATGCAGGCGTCTGGGCTTACCACGACAACAAGATGTTCGGCAGTCTGGAAGACGGCGACCTCGAGGAGGCCATCAACTGCGCGCAGGTCATCGGCGACAACTATCTGCAGGAGAAGGCCCGCGGCTACTCTCAGCCCGAGACCTTCACCCACGGCACCTCCAAGCAGCGCATGAAGTGGCTCAAACTTGGCCTACAGACAGGCGACATCCGCCGCGGCACAACCTTCCAATGCAGCGACGCCGAGCTCTAAAGGCGACGGACGAGCTATACTATACATTATATATAATATATAGCAGTCTTATTCCAAAAGAGCAGGTAGCAACATGTATTAATTTGGCACTACCACACTCGGCTTGGCAAAGGTGTGCCCGACAATCATCTCGCAAGCTTACGCCGTGCAAGAGCATTGTGTTGATTATATTCTAATGTCACGGTACACATGTCCTTATTTATTTATAGTATTATTTTGTACTGCAAAGATATAATTTATAAATGAAAAATGAAAAGTGAAGAGAGGAAAAATAACGCTTCATGCGCCGATTCAGCAAAATCCACGTGTGAATATTGCGAAATTCTCGTGTGGATTCGATAAACTATACACGTGTAATTGCCAAACTGTTCACGCGATCTTATTTTCTTAATTTCTTATTTTCTTATTTTACGAGCACCTTGCGTCCGTTCGTGATGTTGATGCCCTTTTGCGGTTTGCTTACGCGCTGACCGGAAAGATTGAAGATGCCGTCCTTAGAGGCCTCAAGGTCCTTTGAGTATTTAAGGTCGCTTATTCCATCGAAGATGTCGTAGAAGAGTTCCCAAACGTTGGCAAACATATAGGCTTCGTGGCAACCGGCAGGAACATTGAGCGTTACGCCCTGATAATGACTTTCGGTAAAGGTTGTGTAGTCTATTGAAGGAGGTTCTGTTGCCCAGCAATTAACTTCCTGTAAAGCCGTGCAGCCATCGAAGCACATCATGCCTATGCTCTGCACATTCTCGGGGATGGTGATGCTGGTCAGAAGGGGACAGTCCTTGAAGCTGCGGTTGCCGATTTTCGTCACCGTCGAGGGAATGAATACCCTTGTCAGTTGTGAACTACTGAGGAATGCCACGTTACCTATCTCGGTGACTGTGTAGGTGGTGCCTTTGTGCTTGACTGTTGATGGGATGGTGACTTGTCCCCAATAGCTGTTGTAGCTGGGGGTGCGATGGACGACGCTTACTGTGTTGGGGCCTGTGATGGCGTAGAAGACTTTGCCCTCCTGGAAGTGATAGGGCAGTTCGACGATATTGCCAAAGTTCTTCCAGACGTTATGAGCCATGTAGGCTGCTTTGCAGTCCTTCAGCACATAGAGCGTCATGTTTTGCATTTCTGAGCCGAAAGCATAGGGAGAGATTGTGGGAGGTGTCGTGGCCAGGCAAGTGATGTCGGAGTTGCTGGCATCGAGGAAGGCATTCACGAAGGCTTCGTTCTCTATGCGGTCTATTGTGGCAGGAAGCGTCAGGTGCTGCAGGTAGGGACAACGGTAGAAGGCGCGCTCGCCGATGGTTGTCACGACATAGTACATGCCATTCTCTGGGCTTATTACATTTTCAGGTATTTCCACCGTGCCGCTGTAGGTGCCATAGTTTGTATCCTTGTAAGTCACCTCGGCAGTTGCATTGCCTCCTGCATCCTTATAATAGATGTAGTCCACTTCGAAGTCGTATTGCGCTGGTTCCTGAATGTTGGTGAAGTTCTTCCAATAAGGAGCTGCTTGGTAAAGCCCCTTAGAGCCTGCAGGAACAATCAGGGGCACATCATAGTTCGAGAAGGTATTGGCATAAATTGTTGGAGGTGTTGGAGCGAGGCAAGTTATCTTTCCCAAGTTATCGCAAACTATGAAAGCCAATTCGCCAATATCTGTCACACTGCTTGGAATTGTAATGTCGGTCATTGTTGCGCAGTAGAAGAAGGCTTTTGCCTCGATGGCTGTCACAAGGTAAGTTGTGCCAAGATAGTCAACAGAAGCAGGGATGGCCACACTATCTCTATAAAAATCAAAGAGATTATGTCTGTTGGTTACTGCAACCGTGTTGTTGCCAGTTATCTTATAGAAGATGCCATCCTTCAAGAAGTCATATGGTTTAATGGAAAGATAGCCTGGATTTGAAGTGCCTTCATCAAGATGGGCATAGGCTTTATCTACATGGTCTGCATCATATTTCGTACCTTCTTCGCCACAAAGATAACAGCAACCATCAAACATAAGGTCAGAATTATTAACTTTGTCCGTATTCCAACCTGTGCCTACATAAATTTCTTTTATGCCAACACAACTAGAAAACATTTTTGTCATTTTTGTCACATTTGCCGTGTTGAAGCTGCTCAAGTCAAGAAATTGTAAGCTGTAGCTTATATCAAACATTTCGGACATATCGGTCACCTGCCCTGTATCAAAAGTACTCAAGTCAAGATATTTTAGGTGGTAGCACTCCCCAAACATCGCGCTCATGTTCGTCACATTTGAAGTATTGAAGTTGCTCAAGTCAAGACTTGTCAAGCCCTCGCATCTGTAAAACATCGCTGACATGTCTGTCACTCTATCTGTATTGAAATTGCTCACGTCAAGACTCGTTAATCCTTTGCACCAACGAAACATCTTAGACATATTCTCCACGCTCTCTGTGTTGAAGTTGCTCACGTCAAGACTTGTTAAATTACGGCAGTAGTAAAACATGTTGGACATCGACTTCACTCGAGCTGTATTAAAATTGCTCACGTTAAGACTTGTTAAGCTCTCGCAGCTGCGAAACATCCATCCCATGTCTTCTACATTCTCTGTGTTGAAATTGCTCAGGTCAAGGCTCGTTAAGCTCTTGCATTCATCAAACATCGTTCCCATGTACGTTACATTTGATGTGTTGAAACTGCTTAAATCGATACTTGTCAGGGCATAGCAATAGCGGAACATACTACCCATGTCCGTCACATTCTCTGTATTGAAGTTGCTCAAGTCAAGGCTTGTCAAGCTATCGCATGAAGAAAACATAGCATGCATGTCTGTTACATTCTCTGTGTTAAAGTGGCTAACATCGAGACTCGTCAAGGATCTGCATTCGCTGAACATAAAATCCATGTCTGTCACGTTCCGCGTATCGAAGTTGCTCACGTCAAGGCTCGTCAAAGCTTTACAGCCTTGAAACACCATATCCATATTTGTCACATTCGATGTGTTGAAGTTGCTTACATTGAGGCTTTTCAAGGATTTACAGCTACCGAACATGCCAGTCATCCGAGTTAACTTCGGGGTATTGAAGTGACTCAAGTCGAGGCTTGTCAAACTTTCACACAATTGAAACATGGCAATCATGTTCGTCACCTTTTCCGTATTAAAGTGGCTCAGGTCGAGACTTGTCAAAGCTTTGCAGTTGTTGAACATAAAGCCCATATTTGTTACCTCGCTTGTGTTCAGGTTAGCCATTCCTTCGATGGAAGTAAGATTCTCCATGCCATCAAACCAACTATAGGTAGAAGTTGGGCGGGCATTTGCGTATGACGAGTCAAACACGACTCTATTAACACTTAGCGCGTCATTTTCCCAAGGAAAGCCATCGGACTCTGTAATATATGCAATGGAATATGAAGTGCCAGGACGGCTGCTGCGCTGATTGTCGTAGTAGAACGTCATTGTTCCGCCATTCAACACCGTGTAGGCTTCCTGTGCCTTTATTGATTGCAAACCTGCCACTATCGCGAGCAAGAATGCCAAAAGGTTTCTGAGTTTCATAGTTGTTCTGTTTATGTTTCCGTTTGCAAAGATACTGAATATAAATGAAAAAATGAAAAGTGAAGAGTGAAAAAATAACGCTTCATGCGCCGATTCAGCAAAATCCGCGTGTGAATATTGCGAAATCCTCGTGTGGATTCGATAAACTACACACGTGAAGTTTTAGTTGGGATTATTTGGTAATGTACGTGTTTCTTTGTACCTTTGCGGTGCAATACACAAACAAGACTATGAAGATAGGCGATCAAGTGCGCTTTCTCTCCGAGGTGGGAGGGGGCAGAGTGAGTGGCTTCCAAGGGAAGAACATTGTCCTCGTGGAGGATGAGGACGGGTTTGAGATACCGATGCTCAAGCAAGATGTAGTAGTGGTTGGCAACGAGGAATACGACATCGGGAAGGTGAACACAACCCCCTCCCCATCCCTCCCCCAGGGAGGAGGGAGTGAAGAAGCCGCGCAGGAAAGCATTCCTCCTCGGGGGAAGGTTTGGAAGGGGGCTCCTCTCGAGCGCAGGGAAGGCGAACGGCTCAACCTCTACCTCTCTTTCTTGCCTGATGAGGTGAAGGAAATCTCCAGCACGGGCTTCGAGTCGTACCTCGTGAACGACAGCAACTACTACATGCAGGTCTCGCTGATGAGCGCGGATGGAGCGAGCTGGCGACTGCGTTTCTCGGGCATCATAGAGCCTAACAGCAAACTTTTCGTCGAGGCCTTCGACCGCTCGCAGGTCAACGATTTGGAGCGCCTCTGCGTGCAAGCCATCGCCTGGAAGCAGGACAAACCGTTCTCGCTGAAGCCCGCCATAACAACAGAACTTCGCCTAAACCTGACGAAGTTCTATAAACTGCACGTCTTCCACCCGAATGAGTTCTTCAATGAACCCAACTGGACGGAAGACGTTATCCGTGATGACAAGCCTGTCCGAAACGTCTTTGTGGATGCCGAACAGGTGAAAGAGGCAGTACTCAATTCATAATTCTTAATTCATAATTCATAATTATTTCTTTCGCCCTGTTTTCAGGCGTCCCTAATTATGAATTATGAATTAAGAATTATGAATTGGCAGCTGTGAATTATGAATTAAGAATTATGAATTAATTTTTGGTGTCGCCGAACTTCGTGTCTGTGTGCATGCGGCGCATTGCTGCGTCGTCGTGGCGCGGACATATCATGAGGAACTCTCCCTCTTCGGCAATGACGTAGTCCTTCAGGCCTTTGATGACGGCGGTGTGACCTTCCGGCATGCGGATGATGTTGCCCGAACACTCGTATAGATACGCGTTGGTGCCCATCAGGACGTTGCCGTCGGCGTCGCTCGGAGCGTCCTTGCCGATGCTTGCCCACGTGCCGATGTCGGCCCAGCCGAAGTGGCCGCGCTGCACATAGACGTGCTCGCTGCGCTCCAGGATGCTGACGTCCATGTTGTAGTTGGGCAGCACGTTGAAGCTCTCGGGCACGAGTTTCGGGTCGGCACTCTCGGCTTCGGCCATCATGCGGGGTATCTCGATGCGGTACTCAGGCACGAGCATGAACAGGTTGTCGAGCATGACGCGGCTGCTGAAGCACAGCAAGCCGGTGTTCCAAAGGAAGTTGCCCTCCTGCATGAAGATGTTGGCGAACTCGTCGTTGGGCTTCTCGGTGAACGACTTGACGGGGAAGATGTCGTGGCTGAGCGGCTCGTCGTCGTTCATCTGGATGTAGCCGTAGCCTGTCTCAGGTCGCGACGGTGTGATGCCCATCACGAGAAGTCCGTCGTTCTCGCTGACGAACTGCAGTCCGTCGAGCACGTCCTGCCGGTACTCTTCCTCTTTGAGGATGAGCTGGTCGGAAGGCGTGACGAAGAGAATAGCCTGCGGATTCTGTGTGGCGATGAACACGGAGCCCCACGCCACGGCTGCCAAGGTGCCTCGGCGCAGCGGTTCCTCCAGGATGTGCATGTCGTCCACCTCGGGCAGCTGCTCATAGACGAGCGGCAGGTACGCCACGTTCGTGCTGACGTAGATGTGCGAGGGGTCGATGAATTTGGCGACGCGGTCGTAGGTCTGCTGCAGCAAGGTGCGCCCCGTCCCGAAGAGGTCGAGGAACTGCTTGGGCTTTACCGTACGGCTGATGGGCCAGAGGCGACTGCCGTTGCCTCCGGCCAAGATGAGACAATACTTGTTGTCTGCCATGTGATGTGTTAGCGAAGTTTCTTAATGACGGGCAGCAGCAGGCTCTCCATGACTGCGTAGCCATCGGCATTGGGATGCACGCCGGGATTGTCGTTGGCCAGTTCAGCCTTCATGGCTGTGCCTTCGGCATTGACCATGGCGCTGAAGTAATCGACATACGGAATCTTGTTTGCCTCGGCGTATGCCTTGACGCGGGCGTTGAGCTTGCGTATCTTGTCCATGCTGTCGGTTACTGACGGACGCCAGCTGAAGCCGCCGGCAGGGAGGCAGCTCGTCAGGATGACCTTGCACTTGTGATACTTGGCGAGCTCGACCATCGAGAGAACGTTGCCGTAGGTCAAGTCCTCGTCGTATGCTCCGGTGTTCTCAGCGATGTCGTTTGTGCCGTAGTTGATGACCACGACCTTGGGCTGCAGGTTGATGACGTCCTCGCGGAAGCGGAGGAGGAACTGGTAGCTGGTCTGTCCGCCTATGCCGCGGCCGATGAGGTTGTTGTCCTTGAAGAACTCAGGCCGCGTGCGGGGCCAGCCGTCGGTGATGGAGTTGCCCATCAGTACGACGCGCTTCTCGCCCTTTGCAGGCGCACCAAGTTCCTTGTTCGACTCTGCGTAGCGCTTCCAGTTGGCGAACTCATGTTTCTGTGCCTGTATGCCGAGTGCGATGCTAAGCAATGCCACGGCGGTGATGATTCTTGCTTTCATGATTATGGTTTTAATGGTTTTAATGGGTTTAACGGGCATTATGGGAGGTCAGAAGGCCTTTCGGATGCTTTCTGCTATCTGCTCGAATTCCTCGGGCGTGAGTTTGAGATGGGGGTTTGTGAAGCGCATGTCGGCCTCGCTCTGCATGGGGACGAGGTGAATGTGGGCGTGCGGCACCTCCAGGCCGAGCACGCACTGGCCGACCTTCACGCAGGGGATAGCCTTCTTGATGGCCTTTGCCACCTTCTTTGCAAACACTTGAAGCCCTGCGAGTTCATCGTCCTCGAGGTCGAAGATATAGTCCACTTCGCGCTTGGGAATCACGAGGGTATGGCCCTTTTGCAAGGGGCTGATGTCGAGGAAAGCGTAGTAGCGTTCGTCCTCAGCAATCTTGTAGCTCGGTATCTCGCCTGCTACGATACGTGAAAAGATACTTGGCATTGTTATTTACGATTTGACGATTTACTATTTACGATTTATTTACGATTTAGTAATTTAGTAATTTAAGTTTCGGTTGTTCGCTGGTAATTAAGCCGAATGTCTTGGCAGCTTATTATATGCGGAGAAAAAGTATTGGCTTAACTACTTAACTACTGTCTACTTAACTACTTTAAATCTTCACCGGGGGTGAGGCTGAATCCCTTCATTTAATCAAATGCGATGCTGACCACCTCGAGTTGGATGGTGCCCTGCGGCACTTTGATCTCGGCGATGTCGCCCACTTTCTTGCCGAGCAGTCCCTTGGCAATCGGGGTCTCCACACTTATCTTGCCGCTGCGGAGGTCGGCCTCCGTGGCGCTGACAATCGTGTACTTCATCGTCATCTTGTTTTTCACGTTGCGCAGTTCGACGGTAGAGAGGATCTGCACGGTACTGGTGTCGAGGTGCGTGGTGTCGATAATCTTAGCCTCGATAATTGTTTTCTTGAGCATGGCTATCTCAGTCTCGAGTTTGCCTTGCCATTCCTTAGCAGCGTCGTACTCAGCATTCTCCGACAGGTCTCCCTTGTCGCGGGCCTCTGCGATGGCAGCGCTTGCGGCGGGTCGGTCGATGCTTTCCATGTGCTGCAACTTTGCTACGAGCTCGTCGTAGCCTTTTTGTGTCATGTAAGCCATTTAATTTGTTTATGTTTTAGTTATACATTATCTATATATATGGTGGCCTGGGATGGGTCGCGACGTCTTCTTCCTTTTTGCGAAATGCGAAAAAAAAGAAGAATCCCGACTGGCGAAGTCGGAACCCTTGACCTTATCCTTTTTTATGTTAGCCGTCTGCAAAGGTAGGGATTATTTCTTTTCAATGCAAACTTTTTGAGGAAAAAATTATCACCCTACGTGTTTTTCTGCTTTCGCCGTTGTGCTAAAAGACTTTTTTCTGTTCAATATGTCGCATCGCCCATGCTTTAGTGTCGCAATTTGTACTTGCCTCCGACGAGCATCTGCACTGCACCTTTCATTTCGAGCGAAAAGAGGAGGCTGGAGAGGTCGCCAATGGGGATGTTTGTCTCGACAGCGAGGACGTTGATTTGCTTGCTGTCGTCGCGGGCAAGTGCTTGCAGTACACGCTGTTCCTCCGCTGTGAAGTCGTCGGCAAAGAGCTCTTGCTGGACGCCTTCGGCAAGCTGTTTGCGGTGCTGCACATCGTCGGTCCAACCCATTGCCACGCAGAAATCCTCGGCCCCGGTCAGCAGTGTGGCGGCATTAGAGAAGATAAGCTTGTTGCATCCCGACGAGTAAGTGTCGAAGACGCGGCCCGGGAAGGCCCACACCTGCCTGTCGTAGCTGAGGGCGATGTCGGCGGTGATGAGCGAACCGCCTTTCGTCGCGCTCTCCACCACGACCACTGCATCCGCCATACCCGCCACGATGCGGTTGCGCTGCACGAAGTTGCGCTTGTCGATTGGCGTTGCCGACATGTACTCCGTCAGCAGTCCGCCCTGCGCCACCATCTGTTTTGCCGTCTCCCGATGATGCCGCGGATAGATCTGGTCGAGCCCATGGGCCAGGACGCCGACCGTCTCCAAACCCTCGTCCAATGCAGCCCGATGGCATTGCACATCCACGCCGTAAGCCAGTCCGCTCACGACGAGAGCGTCGGGGCAAAGGCGCTTCAGGTCGCGCACGAACGAGCGGCAGAGGTCCTTGCCGTAGGCCGTAATCTGTCTGGTGCCCACCATGCTGACGATGTGCTGCGTGTTGAGGTTGGCCGTGCCGCGGTAGTAGAGCAGAATCGGGGCGTCGTTGCAGTCCCGGAGCCGCTGCGGATAGCCCTCATCGTTCAAGCCCAGGCACTGAATCCTGCCCTTTCTGCAGAACTCCAGCTCCTGCTCTGCCCGGGCCAGATATGTGTCAAAATGGCCCATTCCATCGAGAGTTTTCTTCGAAGCAGACGGCAGAACCTGCCTCAGGTCATTGCGGTTTTCGTAGATGGTGACAGCCGAACCCAGCTCCTGAATCAGCAGGTGCAGGTTCGTGAGGCTCAACGAAGTCATCTGCGTCAAAGCCATCATGTATAAAGTCTCCTGGTCGGACATAGTCTTTTCTTATTAACTGACGTTTCAGATGTTATCTTTTTGAGGGGGAGTTAAAGAAGTTAAAGAAGTTAGCTCGCTACGCTCGCTTGGGAAGTTAAAGGACAATAGCTTTGCAGCCAAGTTTGGGGCTGATAGTTTTCCAACCTTTATGGTATCGTCCTTTAACTTCATTAACTTCTTTAACTTCTTTAACTTCCGATAAATAAATGCCTGATTAGTGCCTCTCCCTTCATTCTTCGGTCAGGATGATGCCGTATTTGCCAAGTTTCTCTTCCAGCTCGGGGCAGCGGCTGAGCTTGCCTCCGACGAGGCACACGACATCGACTTTCCCACGGGCTGCCAGTTTCATGTCGCTCGCGCGATAGATGTCCTGACGGAAGACATAGCGGATTCCCTCCAGCTTCATATTGAGGCAAGAGACGAATTCATCGCGACTGCGGAGCGGCGTCTTGTAGTCTATTGCCACGCGCGCCACGACGGAGACGATGTCCTGCTGCAGCATCTCGGCAAAGCTGATGCCTGCCGAGAGCATGAACTCATGGCGGGTGTGCTCCATGTAATGTTGATAGTTGGCATTGTTGACGATTCCCTCAAGGTCACATTCATAGTCGCGAACCTTCATTTTCAGTTTGTAAATGTACTCCATAATGTTATAAGTTCTTTGCTGCATCGCGACGAAGCAATTGCTGCATGGCGACTCAGCAATTGCTGCATGGCGATGCAGCAATCAATTCTTCTTCAAGTATTCGTATCCGAAACGGCATCGGAGGCAGTCCGTCCTGTCGCAGTACTGGCGTTTCAACTGTATGAGCGCCTGGCTGTCGGCAGCCGTGGAGACCTTCAGCCCGCATTCCTGCCACTGCCGCAGGATGTAGTTGTTCTCCGCGGGAAGCGTCTCCAGGAGCCGGATGGCGCGCTGGCAGATGTCGTCGTTGCTGGTGTGGCGTCCGTAGGCGAACAGCAGGGGCACCACCGTGTTGATGATGAGCAGGCGGCGGCTTGCTGCCGTCATTCCCTTCACGGCGAGGCACGTCTGCAGCTCCTCCACGCTCTGCGCGCCCAGCAGACTGCTCATCTGCGCCCGTCCGCTGTGGTAGAGCTCCGCGATTTGCAGGATGCGGGCGGAGGGGAAATTGCTGGGGCGGGTCCGCAGGAAGCGCCAATCGGCCCGTTCCATCGCGTCGCCGAGGCTGAATTTGTGCTTCAGGAATGCATACTCCTGCCTGAGGAGCAGGACCTCCTGACTGCTCCGCAGACCCTCCACTTCGTCGATGAGGCCCGCCATCCCCAGGAAGAGCGACTCGATCTGAAACAGGTCGTCGCGGTGTTTGCCGGCAGCCGAGAGGGGTATTCGCATGGCCCAACGCTCGAAGGCATCGCCGTTGAGACCGAAGCCGAAACTGCGGCTCAGCGTGACGAACGTGGCACGCTCCCAGTCGCCCCCTGTCCGCTCGGCCCGCTCGGCCACTTTCTCCGACCTCTCCTTCAGCCTCTCCACGAGCAGGGCATCCATCCAAGGACGCACTTTTATCGATGGAATCGAGGAAATTATGCGGTGGCAGCGCGGATAGTCCTCCGTTCGGCAGAGCTCTTCGTAGCTCCGCCGGATGTGCTCCGGAATGTCGAGCCGGACCTGCGGAAGCGTCTTCCCCTCCTGCGTCACGACCTCCGCGTCCACCTCTCCCACGACGTGCAGGATGACGCTGTTGTAGGCCGCATCGCTCTCGTGGCCGTGCCTGTACCAGTCCGACGAGCGGAGATGCACCTCCACATTGCCCGCCCAGACCGTCCCGTCCAGCCGGATCTTCGCATTGAAGAAGTCGGGGCCCTGGTCGTGATTGTGCAGACCGGGGTCGATGACCTCGACCGTCTGCCCCTCCACCGTAGTGAGCGGTTTAAGGGGCAATATCTTGTGTTTCCAGACGTAGTGGAGCAGGCGTTCCATACTTATTTTGGCCTCGTTAACTTATTTTGTGAAACAAAAGTACGCATAATTGCGCGAAAAGCAGTACTTTTGCACGAAAAATATCAGATAACGTATGAAAATAGCACTTATAGGGTACGGCAAGATGGGCCGCATGATAGAGGAAATAGCCCTGCAGCGCGGTCACGAAATCGTCAGCATCATCGATATTGACAACCAGCAAGACTTCGAGAGCCCTGCTTTCGCCAGTGCCGACGTTGCCATCGAGTTCACGACGCCGTGGACGGCCTATGACAACTATCTCAAGGCTTGGCGCGCCGGCGTGAAAGTCGTCAGCGGAAGTACGGGCTGGATGAAGGAGCACGGCGACGATGTGAAGCGTGCCTGCGCCGAGGGCAACACGCTCTTCTGGGCCTCGAATTTCAGTGTGGGCGTCGCCATCTTCAGCGCCGTCAACACCTATCTTGCTAAGATAATGAACCGTTTTACGCAGTACGACGTCAACATCGTCGAGACGCACCACGTCCACAAACTCGATGCACCGTCCGGCACGGCCATTACCTTGGCCGAGCAAATCGTGGAGAACCTCGACCGCAAAGCGCGTTGGGGACTGCACGAGACGCAACCCGGCGTGCTCCGCATCGACGATGTCCGTCGCGGCGAAGTGCCTGGCATCCACGCCATAACCTATGACTCGCCCGAGGACATGATAACCATCACCCACGACGCACACGGTCGCCGCGGCTTCGCCCTCGGTGCCGTCCTCGCAGCTGAATACACGAAGGAGCACGCGGGACTGCTCACGATGTCCGACCTCTTCAGTTTCTAATTCCCATCTCGCCCATTAATTCCATTTGATCCATTAATCCCAAAACATATGACAAAGAAGAAAAAATACCAAGCCACCAAGAAAGACTGGGCAAAGGCCCTCGTCGCCATCGCTCTCTACATTGCCTTCCTCTGCTGGGTAAAAGCCTGGTGGGGACTCATCATCGTGCCGTTCATCTTCGACGCCTATGTCACCCGCCGCATCCCCTGGACGTGGTGGAAGGACGCGGAAAACCCCGTCGTCCGCACCGTGATGAGTTGGGTCGACGCCATCGTCTTTGCACTCGTGGCCGTCTATTTCGTCAACATCTATTTCTTCCAGAATTACACCATTCCATCGAGCTCTTTGGAGAAAAGCCTGCTTGTGGGCGACTACCTCCTCGTGAGCAAAATGAGCTACGGCCCCCGCGTGCCGCAGACGCCGCTGCACATGCCGCTCTGTCAGCATACGTTGCCCTTCGGCGGCAAGAGCTACCTGGATTGGCCGCAATGGAAATACAAGCGCGTGACGCCTAAGCCTGTAGGGCTCAACGACATCGTCGTCTTCAACTATCCCGCGGGCGACACCGTGGTCAGCAACGTCAAGTATCAGACCGAGTACTACGCCATGTGCTACGGCATCGGCTCGCAGCTCTATCAGCAGCAGACGGGCTCTGTGCCTCAGCCCGAAGACATGACGCCCCTCCAGCAGCGGCAGTACTTCAGCACCATCTATGAGCTTGGACGGCAGTATGTTCGGCTTGCCCCGCAAGACTTCGGCGAAGTGAGCTGGCGTCCCGTTGACCGCAGGGAGAACTACGTGAAGCGTTGCATCGGACTGCCCGGACAGACGCTCGAGATACGCGATTGCGTCGTGTACCTCGACGGAAAAGAGAATCCTGCACCCAAGAACGTGCAGTTCAACTACCACGTTGAACTCAAGACGAGCTACATCCCCGAAGCTCTCGTCTATGAACTCGGCCTGAGCATGAAGGACGTTCAAGATATGTATCAGACCGGCGAGATACCCCTGACGTTCGATGCAAAGAAGGCGCTCGAGGCGCATACAGAGTACGTGGCAAGCATCACGCCCATTCCGGAGCGCAACATGGGGCTCTATCCGCAGAACGCCTACACGGGCTGGACGCAGGACAACTACGGGCCAATCTGGATTCCAAAGAAGGGCGAGAGCATCAAGCTGTCGCTGGAGAACATCGCCATCTACGAGCGTCCCATCCGTGTTTATGAGGGCAACGACCTGAAGGTGACTGCCGACGGCGACATCCTCATCAACGGACAGAAGGCTTCGGAGTACACCTTCAAGATGGACTACTACTGGATGCAGGGCGACAACCGCCACTGCTCTGCCGACTCACGCTACTGGGGCTTCGTTCCCGAAGACCATATCGTGGGCAAACCCATCTTTATCTGGCTGAGCACAGACGTCGACAGAGCATGGTTCAGCGGCCATCATATTCGATGGAATCGCCTGTTTTCGCTTGTAGATAACATTAAATAAAGTATGCCCTGTGCCGCGAATTGCACGAATGGCACGAATTGGTTACGCCCTTGAAGGCAAAGAGTAATTCGTGCATTTCGTGCAATTCGCGGTTAAGTATCGAATAGTCGTTTGAGTTTACTAAATGGTTCTGCCTTGCTGTTATCTCGCTCCGGTTTCCCACTACAGCGCCTACTATCGTGCCGACGAGGTGCGGCTTGAGGTGTGCGACCACTTCGCGAAGCAAACCTTGCGCAACCGTTGCTGGATTGACAGCCCGAGTGGAGCGCTCGCTCTCACCATTCCCGTTGTGAAGACGGAAGGCAAGACGATGATGCGCGACGTGCGAATCAGCGACCACGGCAATTGGCGGCATCAGCATTGGGTTGCCCTCGAGAGCAGCTACAGGCAGTCGCCTTTCTTCGAATACTACGCCGATGACTTCGCTCCCTTTTATGAAAAGAAATGGGACTTCTTGGCGGACTTCAACGAAGACCTGATGATGTTGGTTGCCTCGCTGCTCGATATTGAGAAGCCTGTAACGCGAACAGTTGCTTTCGAGGACGCTCCCCCTTTAACGGAGGGCAGGAGAGAGTCTTCTCCCTACTACCAGATGTTTGCCTCGCGACACGGCTTCTTGCCCGACCTCAGCATCGTCGATTTGCTTTTTAACCTTGGACCGGAGGGCGTGTTATGGCTGTAACTGTTCATCCCCTGCCGGCTTCATCCCAAGGATTGCCTTTGCCCAAGCAGTTCACCTTTCCTTTCTGCTACGAGCCTCACCCGCTATGCATTGCCGCGGCTGACGAGGTGCGGCACTATATAAGTCAGCGAAAGGAGTGGCACGACGAGCTGCAACGTGGAAAGATGTTTGGTGTGCTCATAGTAGACCCCTCTAAATCTCCCCTTAAAGGGGAGACTTCTTATCCTATGTCCTCCCCCTTTAAGGGGGAGTTAGAGAGGGTCTCGCTTTCGTTCCTTGCAGCCTTCTCCGGCACGCTCGACGGCAAGACGCAGCACGAGTACTTCGTTCCGCCGGTTTTCGACTTGATGGCTCCGGGTTGCTATTTCCAAGAGGAAGAGCAGGTCATTAGCGACATCAACCGTCGTATTGCGTCGCTCGAGCGTTCCCAAAAGCCGAGTCCATTGCGGGCAAAGATGGAGGAAGAGCTTGCCGCCTATAAGAGGCTGATGCAACAAAGCAAGGCAGAGCGCGATGCCCAGCGTAAGTCTATTTTTTCCGATGAAATGGGCGAAAATGAGCAAAGGCTTATTCGAGAGAGCCAATTCCAAAAGGCGGAGTATCGCAGGCTGAAGCAGGCTTGGGAGCATCGCGTCTTTGATGATGAGGCAACGCTGCGAGAGAGGCAAGACGAGATAAAAAGACTGCAGACGGAACGCCATGAGCGCAGCATCGCCTTGCAGCAGTGGCTGTTCCGCCAGTTCACCTTCCTCAATGCGCGAGGCGAGGAGAAGTCGCTGCTCGAGCTGTTCGCTCCTGCCACTCCGCCGTCCGGGGCAGGGGAGTGCTGCGCGCCGCGTTTGCTGCAGGCTGCTTACAAGGAGGGCTTACAACCGCTTTGCATGGCCGAGTTCTGGGTGGGTGATTCGCCAAAGGACGAGGTGAGGCACGACGGGCATTACTATCCGGCCTGCCGCAGCAAGTGCCGTCCCATCCTGCGCCACATGCTTGAAGGGCTCGACGTCGAACCGAATCCTCTGCTTGCCAACCAGGAGAAACTTCTCGCCCAATTGCACATTATATATAATAATAAGGAAATGGCCGTTGTCAGCAAGCCGGCAGGGATGCTTTCCGTGCCAGGCAAGGACGACCTGCCCAACGTGCAAGATGCAATAAAAAGCGCCATTCCATCGGCAAAAGGCCCGCTCATCGTGCATCGTCTCGACATGGATACAAGCGGCTTGATGCTCGTTGCGTTGACCGAGGCGAAGTACCACCAGCTGCAAGACCTCTTCCTGCATCGCCGCATCCACAAGGTCTATCATGCCCTGCTCGAAAGAGAGATGCCCGTCGGACAGGAGGGCGACATCAACCTTCCTTTGCGTCCCGACATCGACGACCGTCCCCGGCAACTGGTGGACCGTGAGTACGGCAAGCCTGCCGAGACGCATTACAAGGTCCTGGCCAACAAAGACGGACATGCCCTGCTTGAGCTCCGACCGATAACAGGCCGCACGCATCAACTCCGCGTCCACTGCGCCCACCCCCTCGGACTCGACAACCCCATCGTCGGCGACCGCCTTTATGGCAAGGCCGGAGAGAGATTGATGCTCCACGCCTATGCTATTACATTCAAAGACAAAACCTTCACTGATACTATGAATTGTGAATTATGAAGCAAAGCTCGACGAATGTCAATTATGAATTGTGAATTATGAATTATGAATTAAAACTTGACGTCCACACACACACCGTGATGAGCGGCCACGCCTACAGCACCCTGCAGGAGATGGTGACGGCTGCCCAGCAGAAAGGCCTCGACATCCTTGGCATCACAGAACACGCGCCAGGCATCCCGGGCACATGCAATCCCATCTATTTCCGCAACCTGCACGTCGTGCCTCGACAGATGGGAAGCCTGCGCCTCCTGCTTGGTGCCGAACTGAATATCCTCGATACGAAAGGCACGCTCGACCTCGACGAGTACTACTACAGGCAGCTCGACATCCGCATCGCCGGCATCCACATCCTGTGCTGGGAGGGTGGCACCATCGAGGAGAACACTCAGGGCATGATAAACGCCATACGGAATCCATGGACGCAAATCATCTCGCATCCCGGCGACGGCGCCGCGGAGCTCCTCTTCGAACCGATTGTGCTGGCGGCGAAGGAGGCGAAGACGCTGCTCGAGATCAACAACAGCAGTCTCAATCCCCGCCGAAACAAAGAGACGGCCCTCGCGAACAACCTCGAGATACTGCGCCTGTGCAAGCGATACGAAGTGCCTGTCGTGCTGAGCAGCGACGCCCACATCAGTTACGACATAGCCAATTACAGCTTCATCTGGCCGTTGCTGCAAGAGACGGAGTTCCCCGACGAGCTCATCATGAACTACGACACAGAAAGGTTCCTGGAATATATCTCGGCATGAAATCGCAGCTTATTTCCTTACTGTCTTTTTGCCGTCAATGATGTTAATGCCACGTTTTGGCTGTTGCAGCCTGCGACCTTGAAGGTCATAGATGTTGCATGAATACTTTTCGCTGGCAAGATTGCTTATAGCTGTCGCAATCTCTATGTGAATGAAGTCTTTCCATTCCTCAGCCTCCCCGTATGCTTCTTCGCTACCTTGGGGAACAAAAAGGACGCATTTCTTATGGTCTATAGTCCCAAAGACATGCGTAGCACAGCTAGGCGGCTCTACAGCATTACATGTCAAGGCGGTCAGGTTATAGCACGAACCGAAAGAAGAACGTTCGATACTTGTCACACCGCACCCAAGCGCAACAGAAGTCAGGCCGTCGCAAAAGTCGAAAGTATATTCTCTGATAGTCGTCACGCCATCGGGTATTGTGATTGATGTAAGGCCAGTACACCCCTTGAATGCGCTCTTTCCTATGCTTGTCACACTCTGAGGAATAGTAATTGAAGTCAGGCCGCTGCATTTGCCAAAGGCACCATCACCAATAGTATTCACAGTTTCAGGGATGCTAATGGAAGTCATATTGGTGCAAGACTCGAAGGCTCGTTCGCCAATACTTGTCACGATATACGTCTTGCCATCATGAAAAACTGATTCAGGGATAACGACATCGCCAGAATAGTCGCGGGATGATGGTCTTCGAGAAGTCACCTCCGCCTCATCGTCAGATAAGTTGAAGTAGAAGCCGTCAATCAGAGCATCAAAGGCTTGCATCGTAGTGCTTGCCATGAGCACGAGCATAAGGGAATAAATCTTTTTCATCATTAAATCTATTGTTTGAATGTTTGTTTCCGCTGCAAAATTACTCGTTTTTACACAAACGGGCAAATAATTCTTGTTTCAAGTTGTTTCATGAAACGCATTGAAACAAACGAACAGCTCTCTGTTCCATTTTTTATTTGTATTTTTGCAGCAGAAATGACATATAAAGAAGTAAAAGATGGGAATTAAAAAGAGCGTCTGCTTATTCTTTATCCTGCTGATGGCATCCTGTTCCAATGACGGCATCATGGAGAAGATGGAGCAGATAAAGACGTTTGGTAATGGGAATCCCGAGATGGCACTCACGATGCTCGACTCTTTGGAACTTGACGTCCGGGACAAAGGCGAGTACGTCAGAAACAAATACGACCTGCTCCGAATCAGACTCAACGACAAAGCCAACCACATGCCAAGCTCCGACATGATGATAAAGAAGCTGGTGGCTTACTTTGAGGAAAAGGGTTCCGTTCCCGAGAAGCAAGAGGCCTATTACTACGCCGGCAGCATCTACCGCGACCTTCAGGACACGCCCCGCGCCCTGGAGAACTTCTTCAAGTCGCTCGACTTTGCCCTCGACTATCCGAAGGAATGCGACCCCATCATGCTTAGGAACACTTACTCTAACCTTCATTACCTTTTTTATATGGTGAAGGATTATCCTGATGCGCAGGAATATGGACTCAAGGAACTGGAGAGCTGCAGGCAGACAAAGAGCGATGTAGTGTTACCCTTCAATCACATCGCGGCCACATATCTTGACATGGATAGCATGCGACAGGCAGAGGCGGCAAGTGACTCGGCTTTCGCTTACATCATGCAGTCTGGTGACATTCACAAGTATCAGGAGTCGCTCTCCTATCTGCTGTATTACTATTCATATATGGAAAAAGTAGAGAAGGCAAAGAAGTGTATGTCGCTGATGGAAAGCAATCCACTGGAAAATGGCGATTACTGCACCAGTATGACCTACGCATTCTACTATGAGGCATTAGGCAAGAAAGATTCGGCTGCCATCTATTGCAAGAAGGTTCTCGAGGATGCGAAGGACACGCTCTATATGTATGATGCGGCAAAACATCTTTTCACCTATTACGATGAATTGGGCGACGAGCACAATGCCGCCCGCTATGCCAAAGCATACATGGACATGAGTTCTGCGATGGACTTCGGCAGGCGTCAGGAATTGTCTGCGACGGTCAACAACCAATACAAGTATCACCTTGACCATAAGAAGGAGCAGCAGCTGAAGGACGAGAAGGAACGCTACAAGACGACGCTCATCGTGGTCTGCCTTGCTGCGCTGTTGCTGGCTTCTCTCGGCGTCATATATTATATTTGGAAGAGGAACAGACATCTGAAGGAAGTCGTTGCACTTTTGGAAGAGAATAAAGCGAGGGAGCAGCAACTGGCAGAGCGGGAAGAACAAAACAAGGCAATCATCAAGCTGATGCACAAGACAGAACTTGAAGGAACTGCGGAGGAGGTTATCGAAGCCGTACGGCAAGCTTCGACAGGCAAGAGAGAGATGACTGCCGCCGAGTGGAAACAGCTCTACTGTGCTGTCGATGAGCTTTACCCATCGTTTAAAAACAAGTTGGTGAAGGAGTTAGGCAATTATTCAGAGCAGCAGCAACAAGTCTGCTACCTGATGCGCATCGGCCTCTCCAATCCGCAGATTCAGAACATGACCAACCTCTCGCGCCCAACCGTCTGGCGCTGGGTGAAGAAGTATGACTGGGTATTGGAAGCAGATGGCAAAATCACATCAAAGTAAATGGTCTAAAAGGTTCTCACACAAAAAGAAGCATGATTCCGTTGCCTAAGGCTCCGTCGAAATCCAGTCGAAGTCGGCATAGCCGCCCTGTTGCTTAGTGGCATAGCAAAAGATGCCGAAGCGGGAGCCGACGAAGACGGTGAGGTTGAACGACTGCTGCGTCTCGCCACCGAAGCGCTCCCATGTCTTGCCGTCGAGCGAATAGAAGAAATAAGCCTTATTGTCGCCGTACTTGATGGCTGCACGAAGATAGATGATGCCCTTCTTGGGCTTGATGGGCTGCGTTTTCTCGGCTGCTTGGAAGTCTCGGCCGGCATTGCGGACTTTGTCTTGACGCCAGACGAGCTGGTAGCCTCCTTTCTTTGAGGTCTTCTCCACACAGATTTGGCCGTAAGGGTCTTGGAAGATGCAGATGCCGGCGCGGTCGCCTTCCTTGAGCTTGCTAACGTCGAGCCGAACGGTGCCAAGAGACGGCTGCTCTGGGTCGGCGAAGATACGTTGCGTGAGCATTCCCTGGGCCTGATGGAGCTCCTGACTTGTGCCTATTGTCTTCAAGCGCAGCCAGCCCGGACGCTCTGTGAGGCTCCAAGCAGAAGGAACTGGATTGTGGTTCCATTGCCACTGCATTCCCAAAGAGGTGGAACTGAAGTCGTCGCTGGTGGGCAGCACTTTG
>CAMJOE010000005.1:0-45146 GCA_946407485.1 uncultured Prevotellaceae bacterium
CATTGTCTATCTGCGCGACGGGGCTGACTTCGAGAAGGTCCGCGGCATGTTCCAGAAGAAGTATCCGCAGGTGCCAACCGTCTTCACCCTCGCCCCAGTATGCCGCCCCACCTGGCTCATCGAGATGGAATGCATCGCGATACAGCCCGCCGAGAACAGCGAATACAGAGACTTTTAATCGGAAATAGAGGCTTAAATAGCTAAATGACACAATAGTCAATAAATCGTAAATAGTAAATCGTCAAATCGTAAATAATATAGATGAAAGCCGGCATAGTCGGACTGCCCAATGTAGGCAAGTCAACCCTCTTCAACTGTCTGTCGAGCGCAAAGGCGCAGGCAGCAAACTTTCCCTTTTGCACCATTGATGCTCAGCTTGGACAAGTCACCGTGCCCGACGAGAGACTGACCCGTCTCGCCGAGCTCGTGCACCCGGGTCGCATCGTGCCTGCTGTCTGCGACATCGTCGATATTGCCGGCCTCGTGAAGGGTGCCAGCAAGGGCGAAGGCCTGGGCAACCAGTTCCTCGCCAACATCCGCGAGTGCGACGCCATCATCCACGTGCTCCGCTGCTTCGACAACGACGGCATCGTGCACGTTGACGGCAGCGTCAATCCTGTCCGCGACAAGGAAATCATCGACGCGGAACTGCAGATCAAGGACCTCGAGACCATCGAGAACCGCATCAAGAAGGTGGAGAAGCAGGCCCGCGTAGGTGGCGACAAGCAGGCCAAGGTGGAGCTCGACGTGCTGCTCCGCTACCAAGACGCCCTCAACAAAGGCCTCAGTGCTCGGAGCGTCAGCTTCGAGACCGAGGACGAACTGACGGCAGCCGCCGGCCTCTTCCTGCTCACCACGAAGCCCGTCCTCTATGTCTGCAACGTCGACGACGCGTCGGCTGCCACGGGCAACGCCTACACGGAGGCCGTCAAGAAAGCCATCGAGGGCGAGGATGCCGAGATGCTCATCATCTCAGCACAGACCGAGGCGGACATCGCGGAACTCGAGACCTACGAGGAGAAGCAGATGTTCCTCGAGGACCTCGGCCTTTCGGAGAGCGGCTGCAACCGTCTCATCAAGGCCATCTACCACCTGCTCACGCTCCAGACCTTCATCACGGCGGGCGAGATGGAGGTAAAGGCCTGGACGTTCCGCCGCGGCTGGAAGGCACCGCAATGTGCCGGCGTCATCCACACGGACTTCGAGAAAGGCTTCATCCGCGCCGAGGTCATCAAGTATGAAGACTACATCCACTACGGCTCGGAAGCCGCCGTCCGCGAAGCCGGCAAGATGAGCGTCGAAGGCAAGGACTACGTCGTGCAGGACGGCGACATCATGCACTTCCGTTTTAACGTGTAAGGCCCCCTCTAACTCCCCCTCAGGAGGAGAACTTCATACTCCAACTATGAACTATGAATTATGAACTGTCCTCTCCTACCTATCCCAAAAGAAGAGCGAGTTCCCTCCAACTATGAACTATGAATTATGAACTATGAACTATTCATAACTTGGAACCCAAATGTCGTTGCCCTCGACCTGGGGTTCATCGCGATACGTTGGTACTCGCTCTTCTGGGCGATTGGCCTCATCAGTGTTTATTTGCTGATGCACAGGCTCTACCGGCAGCAAAAGATTCGTGAAGAGCAGTTCGAGCCGATGTTCATGTACTGCTTCCTCGGCATCCTTATCGGAGCGAGATTGGGTCATTGCCTGTTCTACGAGCCGGGCTATTACCTGTCGCATCCCATCGAGATGGTGCTGCCCATCCGCAACGTGCCGGGGCAGGGCTGGACGTTTACCGGCTACGAAGGACTGGCGAGCCACGGCGGCACGCTTGGCCTGATGATTGCCCTTTGGCTATATGCCAAGCACGTCGGCCTCAAGTTCCTGCACGTCCTCGACAACGTCGCCATCGTGACACCCATCTGTGCCTGTGCCATTCGTCTCGGCAACCTGATGAATTCCGAGATAATAGGAAGGCCGACCGACGTGCCCTGGGCGTTCATCTTCGAGCGCGTGGACATGCTGCCGCGCCATCCCGGACAGCTCTACGAGGCCATTTGCTACGCCATCTTCTTCGGCATACATTGGTTCTTCTACCGTCGCTACCCGCAGAAGGTCGGCAGCGGTTTCTTCTTTGGCCTCTGCCTGTTCCTCATCTTCACAAGCAGAATCTTTATCGAGTACACGAAGGAGAATCAGGAAGCCTTCGAGGAGGGTATGCTCCTGAACATGGGGCAGTTGCTCTCCATCCCCTTTGTCGTGCTCGGTCTCTACTGCATGTTCAGATCTTCACGCGCAGCTGAAAAGACAAGTCATTCTTCCAAGGACTGAGGATTTGCTGTAGGGCGGTGCCTTGCTCGTCGCGGTCGAAATAGCGGAGCAGGCTGTAGCGTCCCTCGAGCCAAAGCTTCTCGTTCTTGCTTTTCCAACGACAAGTCAGGACGCCCATCACGCCGTGACCATAATACGAACTTGACGAAAACGTACTGTACAAAGCCGGCGAGTTCAGATAGATGCGGCTGAGGTAGTCGTCGGTATTGAAGTAGCCGATCTGTGCGTTGAGTGTCAGGCTCGGTCTCGGCAGCATCCATCGTGCGCTCTGGCTCAGCATGAAGCCGTTCCTCCCCAGTACATTGTGATAAAGCCCCGTGGTCTGCAGGCGCCAGCGGCCCGTCTGCTCGACCATCCATTGCAGCTTGACGCGGTGGTGCGGCTCCATGACATCGCTGTTTTCCTTGCGCTTGAGCTGATAGCGGGCGAGGAGCGTGTGCCGACGCGAAACGGCGTAACTGCCTTGCAGAAAGAAGTCCTGACCCGTGCTGCTGTGCGTCATGCGGTAGCGCGGCCAGGGGTGATGGAAGAAGTCGGCGTAGGCGGTCAGTTGCAAGCCTGCCAGAGGCTCTGCCTGCAGGTGGAGGAGGACGCCGCTCTCATTCTGCGCGTTGCTGTTCTCGGCGAGCGAACTGGCGTAGAACGAGTAGTACTGATAGGCGTAGAAACGCTGGACAGCAGAGAGGACATAGCCCCGGCTGATGGACCACGACGCGCGGTTGATGGTCGCCCAACCGCCGCCGGCCGTGCTATAGGCCGTTTCTCCAGCAAAGGACAGGCGGTAGCGCGTGTAGCCGTAATTCATGCCGACCGTGCCAAAGGCATTTCCCTTTGGATATATCGCCCTGTACTGCTGGCTGCCGGGATTAAGGGCGCGGCTGAACTTCTGCCAATAGCCCGTCGCTCCCAAATGGAGACCTTTGTTGTACCAGGCAATGTTGCCGCCCACGACGGTGCTTCCCACGTTCCTTCGCCGCTCCCATTCCGATGCCGTCCGATGGTAGCCGTCGGTCCGCAAGGTCTGTACCTCGCCCTCACTTGTCAGCGTGGCATCGCGCTTTCGGTACGAGCCGAAGGCACTCAGCTTGAGGTGCTTGTTCAGAGCCAACGTGACGGCCGCGCCGCGGAGGAAGTTCGTCTCGTCCATCCCAGCCATCGGTCTGATGCCACCTTGCGTTTTGAGTGGCGGCGTACTCTTGCTGTTCCAAGTGCTTCCGCCGAGCACCAAGCCCTCGCCAAACCCGATGCGGTAGTCGCCGACGACTGCCTTGTCGAGGATGCCGACGTCGTGCAGCATGGCATACGCCCCGTAGCTGTCGTAGTAGCGCTCGCCTGCGTCTTTCTCCACGCGCAGTCCCGCCTGGAAATGCCGGCTGTTGCCCAGCTGATAGCGCATGCGATGGTAGAGCGCGTCGCCACGATAGCCGTTCTCCTGTTGCTGCCCGAGTCTATAATAAAGAGGTATGTCGAGGCGCGTCGAGAAGTCGTGACGGAGGTGACTGAACAGCTTGTCCTTGGCCTTGTCCTGTTCCGGCTCGGCATACGTGAAGAGTGAGAGCCGCCTGCGCGTCACGTCGTCGATGAGCGGCACAAGTCGCAACTCCGAGAGCGTCTGCATCTGCCCGTGCAGATAGATATAGGCGTGAATCTGCTCGATTTGTGCCTCAGACAGAAACGGCAACTGCAGAAAGTCCTCCACAGTTGCCGTGTTGATGTTCAGGGGATGCTCCGAAAGCTCCTTCAACTCCTGAAGATGCAGCTGAAGGTCCTCTTCCTCTGCCCGCTCCACATCGCTCGTGTATTCCTCTACGAAGTCGTCCCAATCATACTTCTGCGCAGCTAAGGAAGACGCGAGAAACATGAAAAAGAGGAACAAAAGCAGGCGCATATCTTTACATTATATAATAATAAGAACGTGGCAATGGTCAGAACTTTATTCCGTCGCACCTGATGGTGTACGTCCCGGCCTGATATTCCTCCGAGGTTTTCTCGTAGGGGAGGGTGACGGTTGCTGTTGCGCCTTTCGGGATGGTGAATTTCCATATCCAGTTGTTGCCGCTGTAGTGCCATTCGCTCTTGATGAGGCCGGCTGCCGACTTGTATTCCGCCTTGAGATGTCCCAGGCGCTTGTCGGGCACGGGACGCATGATGATGTGCTTGAAGCCGGGTTCCTTCGGGTCGGCAGCGATGCCGGCGGCGGTCTCCCAAAGCCATTCGCAGACACATCCGTAGGCATAGTGGTTGAAGCTGTTCATGCCGCGCGGGCCCATGCCTTCGGTCACGGTGTACGAGTTCCAACGTTCCCAGATGGTCGTCGCGCCGTTATCCACGGAGTAGAGCCACGACGGGTTCTTGTGCTGGAAGAGAAGCTCGTAGGCGATGTCCTGCATGCCGTTGTCCGTGAGTGTCTGCATGAGGATGCTCGTGCCGAGGAAACCTGTCTGCAGGCAGTTGTCGTGCTCCTCGAAGTTCTTGCGGAGGCGGGCTATCATGGCGTCCTTTGCTGCCCCCTTGAGCAGGTTGTTCTTGAGGGCGAAGAGTGCCGGCGTCTGCATCGTGTTGAGGATGTCGAGCTTGAACGTGCCGTCGGCATTGAGGAACTTATCAAGGATATAGGCTTTCGCCTCGGCCTGCATCTTGTCATAATAAGCGGCGTCGCGGCCTGTGGCACGAGCCATGTCGGCCATCATGCCTGCGTCTATTGCCCAGTACGACGCGCTGAGGTAGTTCCAATAGACAATCGTCTCGGGCTTCGGCTGACCGTTCTCGTGGCTGCGACCGCTGCAGCTCTCCAGAGGTTCATAGCTCAGCCAGTCCGCCCATTGGTAATTGCCGTTCTCGCCCGTCATGACGGTATGCTCGTACTTGGTCTCGTAGATATGATTCATGAAGAGGTCCATCGCCTCCCAGTTCTCGTCGACAATGTCTTTGTCACCAAACTGCTTCCACACCGTCCACGGCACGATGATGCCGGCATCAGCCCAGCCGAGGCGCATCATATCGCCGTTGCCCTTGCCGTCGCCTGCTCCGTACTGCGCGAGAGGCGCGACGCCCGGGAAAGCGCCTGTAGGCGACTGCGTGTCCCTCATGTCCTGCATCCACTTATGGAAAAAGCGGTCTGTGTTGGCGAAGAACGTGCCGGTCTCCGTGAAGACCTGTGTGTCGGCCGTCCAACCGAGGCGTTCGTTGCGCTGCGGACAGTCGGTAGTGACTGAGAGATAGTTGGAGCGCTGGCCCCAAAGCGTGTTGGAGATGAGGCGGTTAATGTCGTCGCTGCCTGTTTCGATAGTACCCGTCTCGAGTTCCTTCGTGATGGAGGAGACGGGGACGGACTTGATGCTGCGAATCGTGACCTCGTCCGTGGCGGTTATCGACACGAAGCGATAGCCGTAGAAGGTGCTGCGGGGCGTGAACTTCACGAAATCCTTGGCCGCAGCGAACGTGTAGCGCAGTATCATGCCCGTGTCCGGGATGCGGAGGTTGAGGCGGTGCGTGCTGCCTTCCGGCCCGTCCATGCCGCGACTCTTTGCGCCGTTGCCGTCGTTCAGAAGCTCAGACGGCAGGCAAGTCAGCACGGTGCCCTCCTTCGCCTTAAACTCGAAGGCGGGTACTGCGGAAGCATTCTGACCGAAATCGACCACGAGTGTCTCGCCCGGGCGAACCGTCATGGGCCCGGCCGGAGCGAATACCTCGACGATGCTGACCTTGCCGTACTGGTCGTCGGTAGCGCCTGTCGTGCCCTTCCAAGAGTAAGCCTTGACGGGAGGCAACGCGAGGTCCCAGCGATGGTAAATCTCTGCGCCGTCGGTCCCCCACACTTTACCGGGGAACTCTGTATTGATTTCCGGCTGCGAGAAGGCAGCCGCGCTCTCCCATCCCTGCGGGAGGCGGGCATCATAGTCCTCGCCGTCGAAGATGGCGGCATGCGTCACGGGACCAGCCACGCCAGCCTTCCAGTCCTTCAGGTTCGTGGGGAAATGCTCCTCGGTGCCGTCGGCGTAGGTCAACATAAGCACGCCTCGGAAGGCTACCTTCTTGCCAATCATGCCGTCGTGACCGCCCGGGGTGATAATCTTGTCAGCCCACCAGCCCGGCACCACCTGCACGGCGAGCTGGTTCTCCTGTCCTGCGGCTTTTTTGAAAGCCTTTGTGATGTCGTAGGTAAAGCTGTACTTCGTCTTCTCGTAGTGCGTGAAGCCGGGCTTCAAGACCTCTTCGCCGATGAGCTGACCATTGATGTAAAGCTCGTAGGTGCCCAGGGCGGTGGTCTTCCAGATGGCCCTCTTCACCTTCTTCGCATTGCGGGGATTGCTGACGAACCAGCTTGCGCCGTCGGCCGCCCGCGTACCATCGACCACTTTTCCCGTGACGACCTGTGCATCCTTGGCGCTTATCCAGGCCGATTCGTTCCACGGCCCCCCCAAATGATAGTCGACGAGTGTGCCGACCGATTGTTGCGCGTTGCAGGCTAAGGCACTAAGCATCAGAAAAAACGCAAAGAAAGACCCTCTCTGACTCCCCCTTAAAAGGGGAGAAAAAACGTTAGATTCTTGGATTCTCATAGTTTTATGTTTTGATAGTTATTTAGTTTAATCCTTCTTTTCCTTTTGTTGAACCTGCACTTGGTTCTCGCCCTTTAAGGGAGAGTTAGAGAGGGTCCACTCTGCGAAGACACGCGCCGCGCTCTCCACCTTGCGGGCACAGGGCCGAACGCGATAGTATTCTGCATTCCGTTCGTCGGGCTGCGAGGTGTTGGTCTCCGCTTTAAGGCCGCTCATCTGAAGCAATTCGGCGCAGATGATGCTGCCGTTCCTCTGGCGGAACGTCTCGAGGAGCTGGCGGACGAGCTGATAGCAAGCGGCCTTTCCCTCACGATCCTCGCCCCGCGTCTGCCCGCGCTCCAAGCCCGCGAGAATCACGAGAGCCGAGCACGTGCCGCACATCATCCGCATCCGTCCCACGCCGCCGCCGAAGCCCGCACTAATCCTGAGCGCCATCTCCTCGTCCAGCCCATAGAGGTCCGAAAAGGCGCAAACGACGCTCTGGCAGCAGCCGTAGCCCTGCATGAACAGCTCCACAGCCCTCTGTATGCGGTTTTCCAAGTCATTTTCCTGTGTCATATCGTTCACTTTTTCTCGTATGTTTGATTGCTTCATCGCCATGCAGCAATTGCTTTGTCGCCATGCAGCAATTGCTTCGTCGCCATGCAGCAATGAATCCCACGTGTAGGGAGTGGTCGTCCGACGTGTTCAGTTGCCTCCTTTGACGAGTTTCTTGATGTCGTTCAACTTGCTGAGTGCCTCGAAGGGAGTGAGGTTGTTGATGTCGAGGCCGAGTATCTCGTCGCGTATCTGGCAGAGGACGGGGTCGTCGAGTTGGAAGAAGTTCATCTGCACGCCACTTTCTGTTGTCCGTTGTCTTTTGTCAGTCGTCCCCAGATGTTGATGGTTGACGGCTCCCTCGAGCTCTCGGAGGATGACGTTCGCCCTGGCGACGATGGCCCTGGGCATGCCTGCGAGCTTCGCTACGTGTATGCCGAAGCTGTGCTCCGACCCGCCGCGCTCGAGCTTGCGAAGGAAGATGACCTTCCCGTCGACCTCCTTCACGCTCACGTTGAAGTTCTTGATGCGGGCGAAATTACGTTCCATCTCGTTCAGCTCGTGGTAGTGCGTGGCGAAGAGCGTGCGGGCGTGGCCGCGATTGTTCTCGTGGATGTACTCGACGATGGCCCATGCGATGGAGATGCCGTCGTAGGTGCTCGTGCCGCGCCCCAGTTCGTCGAAGAGCACCAGACTGCGCTCCGAGAGGTTGTTGAGGATACCCGCCGCCTCGTTCATCTCGACCATGAAGGTGCTCTCGCCGATGCTGATGTTGTCGCTTGCGCCGACGCGCGTGAATATCTTATCGACGTAGCCGATGCGCGCACTCTCGGCCGGCACGAAGCTACCCATTTGTGCCAGGAGCGTGATGAGTGCCGTCTGGCGGAGCAACGCGCTCTTGCCGGCCATGTTAGGGCCTGTGATGATGATGATTTGCTGTGTCCGGGTGTCGAGGAAGACGTCGTTGGCGATGTAGCGTTCACCTATGGGGAGCTGCTTCTCGATGACGGGATGGCGCCCGCCATGTATGTCGATGACGTCGCTGTCGTCCACAATGGGGCGTATGTAGCGGTTCTCCTGCGCGCTTTGTGCAAAGGAGAGGAGGCAGTCGAGCTGTGCCAGGAGCGAGGCGTTCCTCTGGATGGGGGCGACGTAGGCTGTGAGGTCCGTCACGAGCTTGTCGAAGATCTGGGCCTCGAGGCTGAGGATGCGCTCCTCCGCACCCATTATCTTGTCCTCGTACTCCTTGAGTTCCTGGGTGATGTAACGCTCGGCCTGTGTCAATGTCTGCTTTCGTATCCAGTCCTGCGGCACCTGGTCGCGGTAGGTGTTACGCACCTCGAGGTAGTAGCCGAACACGTTGTTGTAGCCTATCTTAAGGCTTTGGATGCCGGTCGCCTCGATTTCACGCTGCTGCATCTCCAGCAGGTAGCCCTTGCCCTGATACGCTATCTTGCGCAGCTCGTCGAGCTCGGCGTTGACGCCATCCATGATGACGCCGCCGTTGGCGACCTGTAGGGGGCAGTCGGGCCGCACTTCGCGGGCGATGCGGTCACGTATCTCGGCGCAGAGGTCGAGCTGCTGGCCTATCTCTCTCAAAGTGCCGTCTTCGCTGCCTTGGCACGTCGCCTTGATGGGCTCGACGGCCTGCAGGGCCACCCGCAACTGCACGATGTCGCGTGGCGATACACGTCGGACGCTCACCTTCGAGATGATGCGCTCCAGGTCGCCTACCGTCTGCAGCTGCTCCAGGACGGCATCCCGCGCCTCGGGACTGCGGAAGAAGGTCTCCACGACATCTTGACGCTTGCCGATCCGGACAGGATCCTTCAGGGGGAACAACATCCAGCGGTGCAGCATGCGAGCGCCCATCGGGGTCACCGTCTTGTCGATGACGTCGAGGAGCGATATGCCGCCCTCGTTCATGCTGCCCGTCAGCTCGAGGTTTCTGATAGTGAACTTGTCGAGGCGCACGAAGCGGTCTTCCTCGATGCGACGCAGGGCCGTGATGTGGCCGAGCTGCTGGTGCTGCGTCATCTCCATGTATTGCAGGATGACGCCGGCCGCCACGATGCCGCTCTGCAAGTGCTCCACGCCGAAGCCCTTCAGGTTCTTCACCTCGAAGTGACGCAGGAGCTTCTCCCGCGCCGTCTGTTCCGTGAACGCCCAGTCGTCGAGCTCGAAGGTGACGTAACGCGTGCCGAAACTGCCTTCGAACATCATGCGCTTGCCGCGCTCGTAGAGGACTTCCTTCGGGGCAAACGAGGCCATGAGGCTCGCGATGTATTCCGTGGTGCCTTCCGTCACGAGGAACTCACCCGTGCTGATGTCAAGGAACGACATGCCGCACGCCTGTTTGCCGAAGTTTATTGCGCAGAGGAAGTTGTTTTCTTTATGATTGAGCACCGTGTCCGCCATGGTGACACCGGGCGTCACAAGCTCCGTGATGCCTCGCTTGACGAGTGTCTTCGTCAGTTTCGGGTCTTCGAGCTGGTCGCAGATAGCCACACGCTTGCCCGCCCTGACGAGTTTCGGCAGGTAAGTGTCGAGGGCGTGATAGGGGAAGCCTGCCATCGCGGTGCTCTGCGCGACGCCCGACTTGCCGTTGTTCCTATGGGTGAGCGTGATGCCGAGTATCTCGGAAGCAATCACCGCATCGTCGGCATACGTCTCGTAGAAGTCGCCACAACGGAACAGCAGAAGTGCCTCGGGGTGCTTCGCCTTGAGGTCGTAGAACTGCTTCATCATCGGAGTCAACTGCTCTTGTGCCATAACTGCAACTGCTTCTTGTTAATATATCAAAGCTTGCCAGACATCATTGTTGTATGAGCCTGGCATAATGACGTTGACGAGGCAATTTGTGTCGAGAACTATCTTCATCAGTTGTATGGAGTTCTTTCGTGATGGCACGACCATTCGTCCAACGTTTCCTGTGTGATGTTGTGCTCTTGCTGAAACTGCAGCAACAGCCTGTCTGCCTTCTTGCGATAGAAATCCAGAAGGATGTCCTGCAGCTCCTTCTGTTCCTGCTCCGTATTGATGTACGACATCAGACTTAGGACGTTCAGCTGCATAGGGTTTAATTGTGTTGTCACCATTGCGTTCTATCTGTTTTGTTGACTTCTTGAGTGCAAAGATACATCTTTTTCTGTAAAAACTCTCATTTCGTCTCAACTTAATCTGCAATAACTGTCTGTTATTCCTTTATGCCGATATTGTCGAGCGCGAAACCTCCGTCATGGTTGAGCGTCAATGTTGCGGAGATGGTCGGCATTGCGTCGTAGTTGAGGACGAGACCTGTGACGTACTTCAAGCCGGGCAGGCAGAGCACGCGGATCGGCTCGGTGGAGAGGTCGTAGCTTAGTTGCTCGCCAATCCAGATGGGCTCTTCGTCGAAGCCGCCCATGTCGCTGACGGTATCCGTGACGCAGCAAAGCAGACGCTTCTCGTCGTAGAACGAGATGCTTTGCCCGTCGATGCTATAGCCAAGTCGTTGCAACAAGGCCTGTTGCATATCGTATGGGTCGATGCTTTGCGCGATGCTGGCCGAGCCGTCGTCGGCAATATGGAGCTCGTACAGACGCTCAACGCGGATGCCCGTCCCCTCCATCTCTGCGCCGGTGAACCACAAGGTACGGGTCGCGGCATCGTATCGTGCAGAGGGCTGATTGCCGTGACGGATGTCGGGGAAAGCCGTCGCCTTGCCGTCCTTCACGACCACGATGCCCATGCCCTCCGCGGACTGCTCGTCGTTCAGACGCATCAGGCTCCAGACGACAACGCCATCCTTCTCGTCTTCAAACGTGTTCTCATAGCGGTCGTCGAGCGCAACGGATGCCATCGCCTCCTGTACCTCCTGCGTAGCCGACTCCAGCCCGAAGGCCTCTTCTAACGTTCCGCAGACGGGTTTCACCTCTGCGTCCCTGCCCTTGCAACCTGTCAGGATGCCGACGACGACGAGCGCCGCAGCCATCCGCATAATGCTTCTCTTTTTCATCCTTTACTATACATTATATATTATTATAGGGATTATGCTCTGCAAAGATACGAAGAATTTAACAATTAAGAAAGAAGAATTGAGAAATATTTCGTATCTTTGCAGCCGAAACGACAAAATACAATACATCATGAAACGCATCTTGACATTCGCAGTCGCTGCTTTGACAGCCTTCTCCAACGCCGTCGGCGCCCCTACCCTAAAGGCTCCGAAGGGCGGCAAGGCCATAAGCGACGAACTGCTCGGCATCTTCTTCGAGGACATCAGTTACGCTGCCGACGGCGGCATCTTTGCAGAGCTCGTGCAGAACGGCTCGTTCGAGTACAACCCCACAGAGCGCGACGGATGGGGCCCGGGCACGGCCTGGCGCTTCTCCCGCCCGGGACATTCACTCGGACGAATGGAGCCGCGAATGGACGCCCCGCTTCATCCCAACAACCCCACCTACATGCGTCTCTACATCGAACGCGTCGGACATTACGCCGACTTTGATGGCTGGACGGGCGTCGGGCTGGAGAACGGCGGCTTCGATGGCATCTCGGTGAAGGCCGGAATGAAATACAACTTCTCTGCCTTCCTGAGGAATGGCGAGGGAGGAAACAAGGAGGTCCGCATCGTCCTTGCTCAGCCGAAGGGAAACGTCGTCATCGCTGAGGCCACGGCACCTGTTTCTTCGATGAAATGGACCAAAATCGACGCAACGCTCGTTGCGAAGGAGGACTGCAAGGATGCCGTCCTGCGCATCTTGGTGTTGAATAAAGGCACGGTGGACATCGACGAAATATCGCTCATGCCTCAAGATACCTACAAGGGTCACGGCCTTCGCAAGGACTTGATACAAGCGTTAGCCGACCTGAAGCCTAAGTTCATGCGCTTCCCCGGCGGCTGTGTCGTGCACGGAGGCGGCGACGGATTCTGGGGCACTTATCGCTGGAAGACGACCCTCGGACCGCGTCACGAGCGCAAACACCTCAAGAATACCTGGGGTTACCATCAGTCGATGGGACTCGGCTACTACGAATACTTCCAGCTTTGCGAGGACTTGCAGATGGAGCCGGTTCCCATTCTGCCATGCGGCGTGTCGTGTCAGGGCACCAACGGCGGCTGGGGGATGCCGGGCCAGGCACAGGACGTGGCGCCAATGGCTGACATGGACGAGTGGACGCAGGACGCGTTGGACCTCATCGAGTGGGCAAACGGCGACGTCAACACGAAGTGGGGCAAGAAGCGCGCCGAGCAGGGACATCCCGAGCCGTTCCACCTGAAGTACCTCGGACTGGGCAATGAGGAACGCATCTCGCCCGAGTTCTGCGAGCGCTTCAAATATATGTACGAACGCGTCACGAAGGCTCACCCCGAGATTGTCATCGTGGGAACCGTCGGTCCGGGTTCGCATCCAGGCAACAGCGACTACGATAACGGATGGAAACTTTGCGACGAGCTGGGCATCCCTCTTGCTGACGAGCACTACTACGAGCCGCGTGACTATTTCCTCAGCAACCGCCAGTACGACAGCTATCCTCGCGGCAAGAAGACGAAGGTCTATCTTGGCGAGTACGCTGCCAAGGACTCGAAGCTCATCGATGCTCTGGCCGAAGGGCTCTATCTGCTGCATGTCGAGCGCAATGCCGACGTGGTGCGCATGACGAGCTATGCGCCGCTCTTTGCCCGCAAGAACAATACGAGCTGGAATCCCGACCTCATTTACTTCGACAACGAACGCCCTTACCTGACCTGCAGCTACTATGTGCAGCAGATGTTCGGGCAGTCGGCAGGACAATATTATTATGGTGACTGCGTTCGCTTCGAAGGCGACAAGGCGGGCGTCGTACAGCCGGCGAAGGACAGCCATTACGGTCAGTCGGTCGTGCTGAACACCAAGACGCGCCGCCTCTTTGTGAAGCTCTGCAACGCCACAAGCGACCGGAAGACGGCTCACCTCAACCTAAGTCGCTTCGGCACTCTGAAGGCGGGCACGAAGACGACGCTTTGCGGACAGCCGGACGACAAGAACAGCTTCGACCAGCAACCCGTCGCACCCGTCCAGGAACCGTGCAAGATGCAGGGCAAGAGTGACGTGGAGCTGCCGCCCTATTCGTTTACGATGCTCGAATTTGAGATATGAACGTCCTGCTTTCCATAAGTCGCTGGCTGGCTCGCTACACGAGCCTCTTCATCATCCTTATTGCCATCATTGCCTTCTTCGTGCCCGACGCGTTCGCTTGGGTACAGCAGGGGCAGCGTGCCTCCATCATTCTCGGCCTCATCATGCTGACGATGGGCTGCACGCTTTCTACCGAGGACTTCCGCATCCTGTTGTCTCGGCCCGTCGATATTCTCATCGGGAGCGTGGCGCAATATACCATCATGCCGCTCATGGCATGGTTTCTGGCGCGCCTCTTCCACCTCGACCCCTTCATGACGGCAGGCATCATCCTCGTCGGCTGCTGCCCTGGCGGGGTGAGCAGCAACATCATGAGTTTTCTCTGCAAAGGCGACGTGGCGTACAGCGTAGGCATGACGACGGTGAGCACCGTGCTGTCGCCCTTCGTGACGCCACTGCTCGTGCTCTGGCTGGCAGGCGCTGAGATCGACGTCGATGCGTGGGGGATGTTCCAGAACATACTGCTCGTGACGCTTCTTCCCGTTACACTCGGCGTCCTCTTCAACTACTTCTTCTCCGAAAGGAAAAGTTTCGGACAATTGCAGCAAATCATGCCCGGCGTGAGCGTCCTCTGCCTGGCCTGCATCGTGGGAGGCGTCATCTTCACCGTTCACCCACAACTCCAGGCCAACGGGCTGCGGTTGATTGCCCTGACGCTTGCCGTCGTCACCCTGCACAACGGCACAGGCTACCTGCTGGGCTACCTCGTGGGCAAGGCATTCGGTTTCAACACGGCGAAGCGCCGCACGCTTTCCATCGAGGTCGGCATGCAGAATGCCGGCATGGCGACTGTGCTGTCGCGCAATTTCTTTGCCTCTCCCGCCATCGTTGCGATGAATCCCGCGGCAGCCCTCGCCGTGATTCCCTGCGCCATCTCATGCGCCTACCACAGCATCTCGGGCACTCTGCTGGCGGGCTTCTTCACGTGGCAAGACGAGCGGAAAGCCTAATCAGGAAACAAGAAAGAGGCAAGCATTCAATCGCTTGCCTCTTTTTGTTGTTAGCTTTAAGGTAGGAGAAGGCTTATTCGTCGAGCTTGATGCGGACGTTGCGATACCAGACGTCGTCGCCGTGGTCCTGGAAGGCGATGTATCCGCCGTCCTTCTGTCCCTCGACGATCATCAAGTCGTAGGCTGCCGGGAACTCACCGCCCTTGCAGAACTTGCTGCCGTCGAGCATCTCCTTCCACTTCGGAGTCCAGAGGTGGTACTCAAGCACCTCCTCGCCGTTCTGGTAGTGCCAAACGGAGCCTTTGAAGACGCGAATCTTTACAGTGTTCCACTCGCCAAAGGGCTTTGCGTTCTGGGGCACGGCGGGAATCATGTCGTAGAGCGATGCAGCCTGACGGTTGCCGTCCTTGCCCTGGTTGGCATCCTCGTGGTTGGCGTTGTCGAGCACCTGGTACTCTGAACAGGACTGCCAGATTGGCAGGTAGTTGCCATCCTTGCCTTTGGCTTCCTGAGCCAGGTAGAAGATACCGGAGTTGCCGCCCTTGCTGATCTTGTACTCGCACTCAAAGGTGAAGTTCTTGAACTTGTGCGCAAAGAGGAGGTCGCCTCCGCCTTCCACTTGTGCCTCGCCTGTGCCAGAGCCTACGAGGTGGATGCAGCCGTCGGCGCTCTCCCAGCTTGTGGGAACAGCCTCTTGTCCGTAACCGCGCCATCCGTCGAGGCTGGTGCCGTCGTAGAGGACATAGTAGCCGTCGGCATCGACCTTCAGCAGAGAGAGGTCGTACTGCTCGTTATCGACGATGGTGGCACTGTCCTGCGGAGCGTTCGGGTCTTGTTTCTCGACACAGTTCTTGCAGGCTTCGCAGTCGCAATTACACTTCTTCTGACCGCAGCATGCAGCCAGGAACATTGCTGCCAACGCAGCAACATAGATGATTGATTTCTTCATAATTATGGGTTTTATGGGGTTAATGGGGTTAATGGGCATAATGGGAAAGGGCACTCCCCCAGAGGGGGAGCGGGGAGGGGGCTGTATTTACTTCCATCCGCTCAGGTCTTGCGGGTTCTCGATAATGGAGGGGATCTTCTCGAAGATAGCTTTCCACTTGGCTGCATCGAACTTGGGACGGCGGTCGTAATAGTACACGCCGTTCTTCTCCTGCTCTACGTCGGTGATTTGCGTGTAGCAGAAGGCGGTGATGTGTTTGCTGGCGATGATGGCATCGACCTCTTTCTCGAGAATCTTGAAGAAGTCGTCCTCGGTCTCGATTTGTGCGCCGTAGCCCCACGAGTTGGCACGGTCCTCCTTCGGTATCCAGCCGAGTCCGCCGAACTCATCCAGCATGTAGGGCTGTCCGTTGTAATTGGCGAGGTAGTCCTTGCCGCCCATGTTGCGATAGGGTTCTACGCCGCGCTTGATGTTGTGGTTTTCGGTGAGGCGTTCGTACTCGCGGCTGTAGTCGTGGACGCTCCAGATGTCGGTCTTGACGTGCGCATCGCCGCTGGCGTCATTGACGGGCCGTGTGGGGTCGATGGCTTTCGTCATCTCGTAGAGGTCGTTGATGAAGCGCACATAGACGCCGTCGCGTGCGCCCCAGGTTTCGTTCAGAGGCGTCCAGGTGACGATACAGGGATGGTTGCGGTCGCGCACCACCTCGTCGGCCCATTCGGAGAGGAAGTTGCGCACGGCCTCTTCGTTGTTGACGTCCAAGCCCCAGCTGGCCTGCTCGCCCCAGCAGATGTAGCCCAGCTTGTCGGCCCAGTAGTAGTAGCGCTCCTCGAAGACCTTCTGATGCAGACGTGCGCCGTTGAAGCCCACAGCCTTACTCATCTCGATGTCGTGGCGGAGGGCCTGGTCGGTGGGTGCTGTCCAGATGCCGTCGGGATAGTATCCCTGGTCGAGCACGAGGCGCTGGAAGTAGGGCTTGTTGTTGAGGTAGAAGTATCCGCCTGCGAGGTGAATCTTGCGCATGCCGGCATAGGACTTCACTTCGTCCAGCACGGTGCCCTTCGCGTCGCGCACCGTGTAGGTCACGTCGTAGAGATTGGGCTCCTCGGGCCACCAGAGCTTCGGGTTCTTGATGGGCAGGACGATGATGGTGTTGTTGGTAGCCGGAGCCGTTTTCGTCGAGACGACCTTCTTGCCGTCAAGCACCTGGACGGTCAGCGTATTGCCATTGCCCTCCTCGTAGAACTCGGGGCGGACGACGAGCTGTTGCTGGTCGACGTCGGGCGTAGCGAATACGCGCTTGAGTGCCATCGGGTTGACGGCCTCCATCCATACGGTCTGCCAGATGCCCGTCACGCGGGTGTAGCTGCAGCCGGCGCTCTTGAGCTGGGTGCTCTGTTTGCCGCCGGGCTGCTTTCCGCCGCGAAGGTTGTCCTTGACCATCACGACGAGGTTGGCGCTGCCGCCGGCTTTCACGTACTTCGTAATGTCGACGGAGAAGGAAGAGCCTGTGCCGCAGTGGCGGAACACTTTCTTTCCGTCGATGTAGATTGTAGCGTCGTAATCGACAGCCCCGAAGTTGAGCAGGACGTTCTTGTCAGCCCAGCCTGCCGGAATGCTGAGGGTGCGCTGGTACCAGATACATGGGATGAAGTCGGTGTGCTTCACTCCCGAGAGGCTGCTCTCGGGGCAGAAGGGGACGGTGATCTTGCCGTCGAAGCCCTTGCTGTCGCGCCAGCCCTTCTCGGCGCCCGTCTGGCCGAAGTCGAAGCTATACGTCCAGGTGCCGTTCAGGTTGACCCAGTCGGCACGTTCGAACTGCGGACGCGGATACTCGCTGCGGGGCAGGTCCGCAGCCTTTACTGTGCTGCTCAATCCGAGCAACAGGAATGCTGCCATGAGCAGCTTGCTGATGTGTTTCATTTCGTCTGTATTTATTATATTATATAATGTATAGTCTCAGTCCGTCCCGCGCGGAGAGTCGGCGTGCCCGCCGTGATGCGGCGGCCGACGCCACACGTGGGATTGCTTGCTGCATCGCGACAAAGCAATTGCTGCATCGCGACAAAGCAATTGCAAGTACATGAACTTGCAAACTCCCCCTCGCGTCAGAACATCCCCTCGAACAGGTCGCCCTGCACGTTCTTGCGCGTCGAGGCGGTATCCTTCTTGTATAGCTTCTGCAGGGCCGTGATGGTCTGACGGATGTCGTCGCGCAGGTTCTCGGGCGCCAGTACCTCAACGTCGGTGCCCATCGAGAGGAGGAGATTCTCGAGCTCCTTGCTGAGGGGGAGCTCCACCTGCACGGTGACGGAGTTCGTCTTGCTGTCCGTGCTGCGCTGCAGTACTTCGGGATTGCCCAGCTTGTTGCGGACCGCCTCCTCGCCCGCCGTGATGCGGATGGTGACGGGCGTAGCGGGGCCGTCGGGCAGGACGGGAGCCACGGCCGGAGCGCTGTCGTAGCGGAGGAAGGAGGCTGCCTTCAGGAGCGGGTTCTTCCAGTCGAGGTTGATGTAGCGCAAGATGCGCTTGTGGCCGCGGCGAAAGCGGGGCTCCAGCTTCGCGCCCTTTTGCACGAAGTAGGCCACGTCGTTCTGCAGCATGCGCTTACTGCACTTGAAGTCGCGGTTGACAGCTTTGAGGCGCTGGTTGACGTAGTGAATCAGGCTCCTCGTATTGCCAGTCTCGTTAGTTTTGGTACGTTCGCCCATGAAATACTCCATTTCAGGGTCGCGAAGGGCTTCGTCGAGAATCATCCAACGAAGGCGTTGAAGGTCGTTCTGTATCATCTTGTCATATAGTTATTTGGTCGTAAAGTCGTTTCGTGTCACATTTAACTATGAACTATGCACTATGCACTATGAACTGCTCCTACAGGTTCTTCAGGTACTCGGGAATGCTCAGGATGGTCTCCGTCACGCGTCGCAAAAGCGTTGGTGCAGGAGCCGTGAAGGTCTTCTGCGCTTTGATGGTGTACTTGCCAGAGCCGACGGTGAGGCACAGATTGCTTCCCTCCACCTCGGCACTCGCCCAGCGCAGGCTCGGCATACCCTGGATGGTGTAGCCGTCGGGCACATGGATGCGGGCCGACGTGTTGGCGGGTATCTCCACCTCCCACGTGATGCCCTCCTCCGTACGCTGCCACTCGCTTTTCACCTTGCCGTAGGGCGTGTCGTGGGTTGCGCAGACGTGGTTCAGCTCGTCGGGCATGCTGAGGTACATCTCCAGCTCCTTGTAGGCCCTGCTACGCGTCGATTGGCGTATGCCTGCCAAGTCGCCGTACATCCATACCAGTACGTCGCCCAGCAGCATGACGTGGTTGCCGCTGTTCATTGCCGGGTCGGCCGTGTCGCCGTTCCAAAGCTCCCAGATGGTCGTCGCGTCGTGCTCTATCATGTAACCGAAGCTGGGATAGTCCTTCTGCAGAATGATGCGCATGGCCTGGTCGAGGTGACCGGTGCGCGTCAGGCACGTCATGAGGTGCTGCATGCCTATCACGCCGCAGCTGATGTGGTCGCGATACGTGCCGCTCGTCACGTCGACGATGTTCTGCAGCACTTTCTCCTCCTCGCCCTCCGGCACGAGACCGAACTCGAGCGACAGGAGGTTGGCCGTCACCGTGTTATTCGAGTAGCTTCCCGTCTCGGGATGATAGAAGTGGCGATTGTATGCCTCCTTGAGCTTCTGCTGGCGGTTGTCGTACGCCATCATTTCGCCCTCCATGCCCAGTTGCATGGCAAGCTGCCCCATCATGGTAAGCATGCTGTAGTACATGGCGGTGGAGATGAGCTTGCCATCCGTCTTGCGGGCCGGATCCTCGCTGTGGATGAGGTCGGCCCTCTCGGGCGGCATGCACCAGTCCCCGTAGGCGTTCGTCGTCACGAGACCATCCTCGAGGTGGCGGTCCAGGTAATTCATGTAGCTCTGCAAGAAGGGGTAATACTTCTGCACAGCATTGACGTCGTTGTATCTGCGGTAAAGCATGTACGTGGCATACACGGAGAGGGCTCCCCACGCCACATCCTTGTTGCGAATCACCCAGAAGCCGGGCGCCACGTCGGCTATCATGCCGTCGGCGTCCTGCGTGTCCCAGACGTCCTGCAACCACTTGTAGTACAGTTCCCCGTTATCCAGGAGGAGGTTCTCCCCGAAGCAGCCCATGGCATGGTCACCTAACCAGCCCATGCGTTCGTCGCGTTGCGGGCAGTCCGTCGGCATGCCATGATAGTTGCCGATTATGCCCCAATAAGCGTTCTCGTGCAGCTTGTTGAGGAGTTCGTTATCACAATGGAAAGTGCCTTGGTCCGCCATGCGGTCGTAGATGACACAGCCGGCGATGTCCTTCGGCTTAGGTTGCCTGTCTATTCCGCTTATCTCGACGAAGCGGAAGCCTTGGTAAGTGAGCTGCGGCTGATAGGTAAACGTGCCGTCGGCCGACGGGATGTAGGTGTCGGTGCATTTGGCAGAGCGGAGGTTCGCCACGAAAAGCTGGTCGGGATTCTTCGGGTCGAGAATCTCGGCGTAACGTATGACGACGGGCACGCCCTGCTTTCCCGTGAGGCGGACCCTCAGCTGGCCCACCATGTTCTGACCCATGTCGATGATGAAGCGGCCGTCAGGCGTTCGCCGCACACTCTTGGGGCGCAGCTCCTTCTGTACTTGCATGCCGGGGCACGGCTGCGGTTGCTCGATGCCCTCCGGCGCCTTGAGCGACTGCGCCTGTTGCCAGCGGCTGTCGTCGAAATAAGGTGTCGTCCAGTCCTTCATCTCGAGGGAAGCCTCGTAGCGTTCGCCGTTCCAGAGGTGGTTGCGCTGTATGGGGCCGTGCGTCGTCACCTTCCAATTGCCGTCCGATACGATGGTAAGCGTGTCCTTGACGGTTTCGACGACGAGCTGCGCCTTGAGGCGAGGCAGGCCGTATGACGTGCAGCCGGAGTTGAATCCCAGTACGTAGCCGTTTCCCAACACGGTGCCGATGGCGTTGCTCCCTTTATGGACGAGCGACGTGACGTCGTACGTGTTGTAATACACCGTCTTGGAGTAGTCGGTCTGAAGTGTTCCGAAGACGTCTTTGCTGACGGGGCGTCCGTTGATGTAAGTGCGGCCGTAGCCCATTCCGCTGATATAGAGTGTGGCTCGCGACACCTTGCCATCGACGTTGAATGCCCGTCGCAGGTAGCGTGCCGGCAGGTCGCGGCTCTTGTTGTCATCGGTGATGATGCGGTCGGCATCGTCTTGGCCTATCCATTGCGCCCTGTTGTCAAACTGCTGGAGTCCTGTCAGGAAGCTTTGCACGGGACTTGTGAGGTGCTCCTCCGTGTTGAGCCAGACCTCCACCTGCCAGTAGATGCGGCTTGCGTAGGGCAGTCGGCGGCCCTGATACGGGATGTTGACGCTCTCGTCGGAACTGGTCTGCTCGCTGTCCCAAAGCAGATTGCGGCCTGCCTTCAACTCGTCCCTCGACGTCGCCACACGTATTCGGTACGACATCTGCTGCACATTGGGCTCCTTGCTCGTCGTTTGCCAGGAGAACTGCGCTGTGCGTAGGATGCCTGCGGGCTCCGTCATGCGACAGACGCGGAAACCTGTCAGGTCACTTCCCATTGCACCTTGAATTATCATGAATAATGCCAGAAATGGGGCAACAATTCGTCTCATAATACCTTATTTTATATGATATGCGACACAAAGTAACACTTTTTTTCGCAAATATGAAAGCGTTTGCCAAAAAAATACTTAATTTTGCGTAGAGATTTGAAAAACAAAGCACCGACAACGGACTACAGATGACCGACAACGGACAAAATAAGGGAAAGACAACGGACTACAGATGACCGACAACGGACAAAATAAGGGAAAGACTACGGACTGCAGACAACCGACAACGGACAAAATAAGGGAAAGACAACGGACTGCAGACAACCGACAACGGACAACAGATAACGGACGGGGGGACAACAGCCGGCGGACGACGGACAATTGTAACAAACCAAATAATTAATGTAAGATGAAAAGATTGTACTTACTGGCAGCTTTGCTGCTTCCTGCTTTTGCGGCTCAGGCGCAACAAGCAATCTTCGAGAGACACGACACGCGGTCGCCGCAGTTCAATGACGATGGCACAGTGACACTTCGCATCAAGGCGCAGGAGGCGCAAAAGGTGTCGGTTGTGGGCGACTGCATCGAGAACGGCCACGCCGACCTGACGCAACAGGACGGCCTTTGGAGCTACACGACGAAGGTACTGCCTGCCGAGCTCTACAATTACCGCTTCTACGTGGACGGGGCTGAGGTTCAGGATGCCGGCAACATTGAACGCAGCCGCGACGTCCGCTCGTTCATGAGCACCTTCATTGTCAGCAAGGAAGAGGGCGACTGCGGTTACCTCTACCAGAACCACAACGTGAATCACGGCGACGTGGCGCACGTATGGTACGACAGCCCCAGACTCGGCATGAAGCGCCGCATGAGCATCTACACCCCGCCCGGGTATGACAAGGGCAAGGACTTTCCCGTCCTCTACCTGCTCCACGGCGCGGGTGGCGACGAGGAAGCTTGGCTGACGCTCGGCCGAACAGCACAGATCATGGACAACCTCATTGCGCTCGGCAAAGCGAAGCCGATGATTGTGGTGATGCCTAATGGCAACGCATCCGACGATGCAGGTCCCCTCGAGTCGGGCATCAAGAACAAAGAGCGCCCGAAGACGACCTACGAGGAGAGCTTTGCCGACATCATGGACTACGTCCAGTCGCACTACAAGGTTCGCAAGGGCGCGGACAACACGGCGCTTTGCGGCCTCTCGATGGGCGGCTACCATACCTTCCGCATCAGCATGCTCAACCCCGGCACGTTCGGCTACATCGGGCTCTACTCGGCTGCCGTACGCCTCGACCGCTCCCAGAAGAGCTTCGAGGAGCAGCTTGCCGACCACCCCGAGGCTGCAGCACAACTGAAGGCCGTCTTCGACGCGAAGCCCCACCTCTACTGGATTGCTATCGGCAAGGAGGACTTCCTCTACCAGCAGAACGTGGCTCTGCGCCAGTACCTCGACAAGATGCAATACCGCTACGAATACTTCGAGAACGAAGGCGGACACATTTGGCGCAACTGGCGCATCTACTTGTCTATGTTCGCCCCGCGCCTCTTCTGACTTTTGTAATTCTTTTTCTCAGAGACACGCTCTCTGACGGCTTGTTTTGGGGTCTCCGGCACTTGGGGACCCCAAACGCGTTTTCTGGGCTTAAATCAAATGCCGCTTGACAATCAGCGGGTTACGGCGACGCGTTATTCCTCGCCTTGCAAAGAGAGTACAAGCGCGTCGGCATGAGCGGTAAAAATCATCGTAAAAAGAGGCGATTTCCGACGTGAAGAGCCGCCCGTCGCTACACGAGGGAAACGCCCTTCCCACACGTGGGAACAGCCTTTCCCACACGTGGCGTCGGATTTCCCCTCACGAAGCAAGCCCGGACGCCTCGCTTCGCATCAGATTATTTGTCGTGAAAAATCTTATATTTCCACAGGTAACCCCAAATGCCCCTACATAAAATAATTCTTCATTCTTCTTTCTAAATTCTTATTTTCTTCGTACCTTTGCACGCGAAAACATATTATGCAACGCCTATGACGCGAGAAGAGAAGGTGCAATACTGGCTCAGCCTTGTGGCCGAGGATCTCGATTTGGGAGAGTTCCTCTGCCAAAACGGCCGCTGGCTCTACGCCGCCTTCATGTGCCATCAAGTCATAGAGAAAGTGCTCAAAGCCTATTGGACGGCCACACGCGAAGACGTGCCGCCCTACATCCACGAGCACAAACGGCTGGCGGAACTCTGTGGGCTCTACCAGCAGATGACAAGCGAGCAAAGGCGCTTCCTGCAGGAAATACGCCTGATGAACATAGAGGCCCGCTACCCCGACTACAAGCGCAGCATCGCCAATATGCTGAACGAAGAGAAGACCAGACAGATTGTTGAACAAACCAAACAGATGCGGCAATGGATACTCCAAAAGTGCTTAGCCGAGATGAAGCCATCCAGCTCGTCCGACGATACAAGCAAGTGATTATGCCCCGCTTCAACGGCAAGGCAAAAGTCATGATGTTCGGCTCCTACTCAAAGGGGACACCCAATCCCTGGAGCGATATCGACGTGGCCGTCATCGTGCCGAACATAGCCGACGATCAGTGGTTCGAAACCTCCGTGGCGCTTGGCGAAGACGTGGACAAGGTAAGCCTGCTCATCGAGCCTGTCCTCATGGCAGAAGACCGCTGGTCACCCCTCTACGAAGACGTCATGCGGACAGGCGTGGCTGTATAGCAATCAACAACAGAACAAACACAACAATAAACACTTACAATTATGAAAAAATTTTTCTTTTTAGTCGTTGCCCTGGCAATGGTCAGCAGCAATGCAAATGCATTTGAGTTTGAGAACGAACCCGAGCCAGGCCTCACCTGGGTGGGCCTCTTCGGAGTGAATGTGTCGAAGCTGCAGAACAGCGGCTACGGCTCAAAGGCCGGCGTCATGATGGGCATCAGGGGCGACTACACGCTCCCCGGCGCACACGGCACCTACGTGACAGCAGGACTCGACTGGACCATGAAGGGCGGCAAGACGTCCCTCGAGTCATTCGTCGACGGCTATGGACTAAGGAATGCCACAGCCAAGTGCCCGCTCCACTACTTCGAAGTGCCCATCCGCTTCGGCTTCCGCTATAACATCATGGAGGAACTCGGCTTGTACGCTGAAGTCGGACCATATTTCGCCGTCGGCGTGGGCGGTAAGCACAAGCTGAGCATCGACGGAGACGGTGAAGTCTTCAATGAAGCAGAAGATGAGCTCACCTATAAAGCGTTCAAGAAGACGAGTGACATCGAGAAGACCCTCAACTTCCAACGCTGGGACGCAGGCATCGGCTTCCGCATCGGCGCTGAATACAACGGCCACTACAACCTCATGCTCGGCTGCGACTGGGGTCTGGCAGACATGTATCGCGACAAATTCCGCGACACCTTCCACGACTACTACAAGGCAATGGATGTCGAAGCAAGCCTGCCCAAAATACATAACTTCAACTTCAGCATCACCCTCGGTTATCGTTTCTAAGCAAAATGGCCAAAGAATATAACTTCAGAGAAATAGAGCAGAAATGGCATCGCCGCTGGACGGAATGCCAAACCTACAAGGTCACCGAGGACGAGCGTCGCGAGAAGTTCTACGTCCTCAACATGTTCCCCTACCCCAGCGGCGCTGGACTCCACGTAGGACACCCACTCGGGTACATAGCAAGCGACATCTATGCCCGCTACAAGCGGCAGCAGGGCTTTAACGTTCTGAACCCCATGGGCTATGATGCCTACGGCCTCCCCGCCGAGCAGTATGCCATCAAGACAGGGCAACACCCCGAGAAGACCACCTTTGCCAACATCGACCGCTACCGCGAACAACTCGACAAGATAGGCTTCTCGTTCGACTGGGACCGCGAAGTGCGCACCTGCTCCCCCGACTACTACAAGTGGACGCAATGGGCCTTCCAGAAAATGTTCAACTCATACTTCGACGAAGACCTCCAGAAGGCACAGCCCATCGAACGCCTCATCGAGAAATTCAAGACAGAAGGCCGATGGCCAGCCGACGAGAAGGCACAAAGCGACCTCCTCATGCAGCACCGCATCGCCTTCCTCGGCGAGACCATGGTCAACTGGTGCCCCAAGCTCGGCACAGTGCTCGCAAACGACGAGGTGGTGGAAGGCGTCAGCGTCCGAGGCGGTTATCCCGTCGAACAGAAAAAGATGAGGCAGTGGTGCCTGCGTGTCAGCGCATACAGCCAAAGACTACTCGACGGCCTCGACCACATCGACTGGAGCGAAAGCATCAAGGAAACACAACGCAACTGGATAGGTCGCAGCGAAGGCGCCGAAGTCGAGATACACCTCGCCTCGCAGCAAGGCAAGGACGAGTCATTCACAATCTTCACCACCCGCGCCGACACGATGTTCGGCGTCACATTCTTCGTCCTGGCACCCGAAAGCGAACTCGTCGACAAAGTCACCACGCCGGAACAGCGCGCCGCAGTAGATGAATATATTAAATATGTCAAAAGCCGCACCGAACGCGAACGCATGATAGACCACACCGTCACAGGTGTCTTCAGCGGCGCCTACGGCATCAATCCCATTACGGGAGACAAATGTCCCATCTACATCGCAGAATACGTCCTGGCAGGCTACGGCACGGGAGCCATCATGGCTGTGCCGGCACACGACAGCCGCGACTATGCCTTCGCCAAACACTTCGGCCTGCCCATCATACCCCTTGTCGAAGGAGCCGACATCTCCGAAGCAAGCTACGACGCAAAGGAAGGCATCGTGACGAACTCTCCAAGCAGTCCCGACAAGAGCGTCGAGTACGATGGAGAGCGCCTCTGTCTTAATGGACTCACCATACGAGACGCGATAGAAGAGACGAAGCGATTCGTCAAGGCACACAACCTGGGACGTGTGAAAGTCAATTACCGCCTGAGGGACGCCATCTTCAGCCGTCAGCGATACTGGGGCGAACCGTTTCCCGTCTACTACAAGCACGGCATCCCCACGATGATTCCCGAGCAATGCCTGCCCATCGAATTGCCTCAAGTCGAGAAGTTCCTGCCGACAGAAACCGGCGAGCCACCGCTGGGCAACGCACAGATCTGGGCATGGGACGAGCAGAACCTTAAGGTGGTGGACAAGAAGCTCATTGATGAGAAGACCGTCTTCCCCATCGAGCTCTACACGATGCCAGGCTTCGCAGGCTCCAGCGCCTACTATCTGCGCTACATGGATCCGCACAACGACAAGGCCCTGGTTAGCGAACGCGCAGCCAGCTACTGGCAAAGCGTGGACCTCTACGTCGGCGGGTCGGAGCACGCCACCGGGCATCTCATCTACTCCCGATTCTGGAACAAGTTCCTTTTCGACCTCGGGGTGAGCAAGATGGAAGAGCCGTTCAAGAAGCTCGTCAACCAAGGCATGATACAAGGCCGCTCGAACTTCGTCTATCGCATTAAGGAGACAAACACCTTCGTCTCGTGTGGCCTCAAGGATCGCTACGAGGTGACGCCGATTCACGTTGACGTCAACATCGTCCGCAATGACGTATTGGACGTCGATGCCTTCAGGGCCTGGAGCCCCGAGTACGCTACGGCCGACTTCATCCTTGAGGACGGGAAGTACATCTGCGGCTGGGCCATCGAGAAGATGTCGAAGTCGATGTACAACGTGGTTAACCCAGACATGATCGTTGAGAACTATGGGGCGGACACACTCCGCCTGTATGAGATGTTCCTCGGACCAGTGGAACAGTCGAAGCCTTGGGATACGAACGGCATCGACGGCTGTTTCCGTTTCCTGAAGAAGCTGTGGGCTTTGTTCTGGACAAAGGATGGAGAGCTTGCGCTGACAGATGGCGAGCCTTCTGCCGACAGCCTGAAGACGCTACACAGGCTCATCAAGAAGGTGACGGCAGACATCGAGGTGTTCTCCTACAACACGAGCATCTCGGCCTTCATGGTGGCGGTGAACGAGCTGAGTCAGCAGAAGTGCACCAGCCGCGCCGTACTGGCGACGTTGCCCGTCCTGATTGCTCCCTTCGCGCCTCACATCGCAGAGGAGCTCTGGGAGCAAGTGGGCACTGGCGGCAGCGTATGCGATGCCAGATGGCCGCAGTGGGAGGAGAAATACCTCGTGGAGACGAGCGTGAAGCTTGGTGTGCAATTCAACGGCAAAGTGCGTTTCGACATGCTTTTCCCTGCTGACGCGACGCCCGAGCAGATGATAGAGCTTGCCACCTCTGCGCCCGAGGCTGCCAAGTACCTTGAAGGGATGCAGGTGGTCAAGACGATTGCCATCCCGAAACGTATCGTGAACATTGTCGTTAAGCCCTGTTAAATGAACTCACTTCTGAAGAAAGGCCGCATCTGGGATTTCCTGAAGGACTTCCTTTCCTTGAATTTCGGCATGGCTGTCTATGCTTTGGGTTGGGCTGTCTTTCTGCTGCCGTACCACATCACGACGGGTGGCATGACGGGTATGTTTGCCATCATCTACTACCTGACGAAGTTTCCGATGGCGGCTGCCATCCTGATAGCCAACGGCATTCTGCTGCTCATCGCGCTCAAGCCGTTGGGATGGAAGTTCGTGGGCAAGTCGGCGTATGCGGCTTTCGCACTCTCGTTCTTCCTCGAGATGGGTCAACAGATGATGACTTCCGACGACGGGACTCTGATGCAGGTACTCGGTCCGGGACAGGATTCGATGGCTTGCGTCCTGGGTGCCATCCTGAATGGACTGGGCATCGGTTTCGTATTCATCTCGGGCGGCAGCACGGGCGGCTGGGATATCATTGCGGCGCTGGTGAACAAGAAATACAATGTCTCGTTCGGCCGCATCCTGTTGTACCTCGACTTTGTAGTGATTGCATCCTGCTGGCCCATCTTTCACGATGTGCGGATGGTCGTGTTCGGCTACGTGACGCTTGCTGTGTACACCTACGTCATCGACATGTTGATCAACAGTTCCCGGCAGGACATACAGTTCATCATATTCACGAAGAAGCACCGCGAGATATGCGACCGCATCATTTCCGAGACGGTGCATTCGGCCACGGTGCTCGACGGCGAAGGCTACTACACGCATAGCGACGTGAAGGTTGTCATCGCGATTGTGCACAAGCGTGAGCAGCTGACGTTCCTGCGCATGGTACACGAGCTGGACCCCGCCGCGTTTGTCTCGCAAAGCAGGGCGGAGGGCGTCTACGGCAACGGCTTTAACGCCATCAAATAGGAGCGGAGGGATGAAGGATATCATGGAAAGGAGGACGACGTTTTGAGCATTAAGACCATCATAGGCCCCTCGCCGTGGCAGCTGCTGCGCGACTACCTGCAGATGCTTCTCGGCACTGCCATCTACACGCTCGGCTACACGACTTTCCTGTTGCCGTACAAGATAGTGAGCGGCGGCGTATCGGGCATCTCCACCATCATCTACTACCTGACGGGCTTCGGTGCCGGAAACACGTACTTCATCATCAATGTCTTCCTGCTCCTCATGGCGATGCGCATCCTGGGCTGGCGCTATTTGTTCCGCACCATCATCGTCACGATACTCATCTCGGCTGCCATCGGCCTGATGCAGCCCCAACTGACCGAGCTCAGTGCCGACGGCACGCCGACGCTCATCCACATCGTGGGCGAGCAGAAGTTCATGGCTTGCGTCATCGGCGCCTTCTTCGAGGGCCTCGGCCTCGCCATCATCTTCCTGGCCGGCGGCAGCACGGGCGGCACCGACATCATCGCGAGCTCCATCAACAAGTATTGGGACATCTCGCTCGGCCGCCTGCTTCTGATGTGCGACATCGTCATCATAGGATTCAGCTACTTTATAGAGCGGAACGTCGAGACCGTAGTAGTGGGCTACCTGGCCATGTTCATCAGCACCAACTTCATCGACTACGTCATCAACTCCGCCCGGCGGAGCGTGCAGTTCATCATCATCAGCGAGCACTACGCGGAAATAGCGGAGGAGGTGAACACAAGGCTCGAGCGCGGCGTCACCGTGCTGTCGGGCGAAGGCTTCTACAGCAAGGAGAAGCGGCAGGTGCTGCTTATCCTGGCCAAGCGCTACGAGAGCCGAAGCATCTTCCAGCTCATCAAGCGCATCGACCCCCAGGCATTCGTCTCCATGAGCAACGTGGAGGGCGTCTTCGGAGAAGGCTTCGACGTGATAAAGAAGTAGTGTGGACAACGGACTACGGACAACGGACAACAGAGTTTTAGACAATGGACAACAGACAACGGACTACGGAGAACTGAAGAAACTGACTACTGACAATGAACGGTGAATTGATAATGGCGACGAACAACGCCCACAAGCTGGAGGAGGTCCGGCAGATTCTGGGCGACGCCTTCACGGTAAAGAGCCTGAGCGACATCGGCTGCCACGAGGACATCCCCGAGACGGCAGACACGCTCGAAGGCAATGCCATGCAGAAGGCCCTCTACGTGCACGAACACTACGGTGTGGACTGCTTTGCCGACGACACGGGTCTCGAGGTGGAAGCCCTCGGCGGAGCACCCGGCGTCTATACAGCCCGCTACGGCGCCCTGAACGGATACGGCGAGAGCCACGACTCGGATGCCAACATACGCTGTCTGCTCGCAAAACTCGAAGGAGCAGAGACCCGGCGCGCCCGCTTCCGTACCGTCATCGCCCTCATCCGCGGAGACGAGAAGACACGCTTCGAAGGCATCGTGGAGGGCACGATACTGAAGGAAGGCGTCGGCGAGGGAGGATTCGGCTACGATCCCGTCTTCGCACCCCTCGAAGCAGGAGGCCTCGCCTTCGCACAAATGACGGCCGAGGCGAAGAACGCCATCAGCCACCGCGGACGCGCCACAAAGAAGCTGGCAGATTTTCTCTGCCACAGCAAACAATAATTCAAGGAAACAATACGTTATACAATATATAAGCATCATCCGGACAAGGGGGCCCGGAAAACGCCACAGCAAGCGTCGCCACTTCCCACAGCAAGCGTCGGCCCTTCCCACAGCAAGCGTCGCCACTTCCCACAGCAAGGAAAAACCGACGCCACACGAGGCACCTCCCGCTCCCCGAAATACGACAACAAAATGATAATGGTAAAGAGACTCTCCTCCCTGGCACTGCTCCTCGCGGCGCTCTGCCTTGCCGCCACCGCCCAAGAGCTGGGAACATGGCGCATGTACCTTAGCTATCAAATCGCCACGAAAAGCGAAGTCAGCGGCAGCATCATCTATTCCCTGATGAACGGCAACCTGCTCTCCTACGACACAGAAGACGGCGAGGTACGCACCTACGACCACACCAACGCCCTCAACGACGTCAACATCGCCCACATCGCATACTGCAAGGAAGCCAAGAAGTTGCTCATCGTCTACAGTAACACGAACATCGACCTCCTCAGCGATGACGGCAACGTCCAGAACCTGTCGGCACTGAAGGACAAACGCATCCTCGACAAAGACGTCACCGATGTCTTCATCAAAGGCTCCATGGCATACCTGGCCACCGGTTTCGGTTTCGTAGAGCTCGACATGAAGGAGGGCGTCTTCCGCAATACATACAGGCTCGGCTTCGCCGTGACATGCATCGCCGTCTCCGACAACGCCGTCTTCCTCGGCACTGCCGACGGACTGAAACGCTGCATGCTAAACGCCAACATGCAGCTCGAGGAGAACTGGAAACTCATCAACGGATGGCCCAACATCAGAAGCATGCGCATCTACCAGGGCAACGTCATGGTGGCACGCACCGATGCTCTCTTCGCCTACGACCCCACCACAAACAAGTCAACAAACATCGCATCCGGATACTTCACCGTGCTGAAGGATACAGGAAGCCAACTCGTCTGGGCCAACAAGACAAAGATAGGCTTCGCATCCGACGTCAGCAGCCCCGACAACGCCACCATCATCCCGTACGACAACCAATGGAGCGACATCTCCTACCTCGGCGGCAAGTACTGGATGAGCGAACAGGAAAACGGACTCCGCGGATACAAAATAGAAGGCAACGACATCGTGGCAACAGGAGAAGTCATACAGCCCAGCAGCCCCATACGAGACATAGCATACAACCTCAGCTGGGTAGGCGACCGACTCCTCGTAGCAGGAGGCATCAACACCATAGGCAGCTTCTTCAACCCCGCCACAGCAATGTACTACGAAGACGGGCAGTGGACAAACTTCAAGGAAATGGAAGTGGCAGCACCCTACACCAATATCAAGCTCCGCAACACCACCGACCTCGTACAAGACCCACTCGACGACACACACCACTTCGCCAGCCTCTACCGCAACGGCCTCTGCGAGTATCGCAACGCCCAATTCGTCAAACTCTACAATCACGACAATTCCCCGCTCCACAGCTTGATACCAACATTGCCGCTCTACTACAACTACGTCATGTGCGCCGCCTTAAGCTACGACCTCGACGGCAGTCTCTGGATGGCATCCTCCCTGATGGACACCACCCTGCATGTGCTCAAACCAGACGGCAAATGGCTTAATCTCTACTACGAAGAGCTGGCGGGAGCGTCGCTCATTGACAAGATACTGCACCACAGCAGCGGTATAAAACTCGTCACGAGCCGTCGCGTAGAGAAACGCGGCGTCTTCTGCCTCGACACCAAAGGCACGGACCGCACCACCGACGACAGAACCATCCTGCATCAGAACATATACAATCAGGACGGCACACCCTATCTGCCCGAGATGTTCTACTGTCTCTGCGAAGACCTCGACGGCCTGGTATGGGTCGGCACATCAGCGGGACTCTTCGTTATCGAAGATGTGACAAAGGTTTTCGACAAGGACTTCCAGTTCACGCAAATCAAGATAAACCGCAACGACGGCAGTGGCCTGGCCGACTACCTCCTCAATGACGTATCCATCGCGTGCATAGCCGTCGATGCCGCCAACCGCAAGTGGATAGGCACGCAAACCAATGGCGCACTGCTCATCAGCGCAGACGGACAGGAGATGCTACAGCATTTCACGACCGAGGACAGCCCATTGCTGAGCGATAACGTGCAGAGCATCGCCGTCCACCCTGGTACGGGAGAAGTGGTCTTCGGCACAGACAAGGGCATTTGCAGCTACATGAGCGAAGCCTCGGCACCTGAGGAAGAACTCAAGAAGAGCAATGTCACCATCTATCCCAACCCGGTGACGCCCGACTACAATGGTCCAATCGCCATCCGCGGCTTAGTAGCCGACACCGAAGTCAAGATAATATCCACGGGCGGACAACTCGTCTGGAACGGCAGGTCGGCAGGCGGCACGTGTATTTGGGACGGCGTGGCGAACAACGGCCGACGCGTGGCGAGCGGCATCTATCACGTAGTGGCCAACACGCCCGAAGGCGGAAAAGCCATCATCTCACGCATCGTCATCGTGAGATAGACAGCAAGGAAAAGACAACAGAACGTGTCCCGTCAGCCGACGGGACACGTTCTGCTTTTTGTGGCCTACAGAGCCAGCTTCTCAATCTTCATCTCGCCGCACTTCTCGATAATGCCGACGAGCTCCTTGAACTCAGGTGTGGCGGCATGTTTTGAGAGGGCGTCTTCGCTTTCCCATGTCTCGCAAAACATGAAGATGTCCTTACGCGTGGCGCTTTCAAACACGTCGTAACTGACCATCCCCTCGTGCTTCTGGGTCTTTGCTGTGAGGAGGATGGCTGCCTCGAGAGCTTGGGCATACTTGCCCTTCTTGGCTTGGAAGAAACAGTTAAGTCTAATCATAATTATTTTAGGGTTTAAGGGTTATTGATTGTTGCGATGGCATCGCAACATACTGGACTATTATCTTTGCCGCCCTTGCTGCTGCGCCGGGTTCTCCGAGCGCAGCGGCCAGGCGTTCGTAGCCTTTCAGCTGAGCCTCCCTTGCCGTGCCGCCGGGCAGGATGGAGGCGAGGTGGCGGCGGACGTTGGCTGTCGTCATCTGCTCTGCGACGAGTTCCGGCACCACTTCCTCGCCGCAGATGAGGTTGACGAGAGAGATGAAGGGGACTTTCAGGAAGAGTCGCTTGGCGAGAGATGCCAACCGGCCCGCCCTGATGTAATAGCAGACGACTTGCGGCACGCGGAAGAGGGCGGTCTCGAGCGTCGCGGTGCCGCTGGTGACGAGTGCTGCCGTGCTGTGCTGCAGAAGCTGATAGGTCTGGCCGCGAACTACGTTAATCATTGAAGATTGACTATTGAAGATTGAAGATTGAAGATTGAAGATTGAGGATTGGGCATTGAGGCGTTCTGCTTTTTGCCATTTAGCGTTTACCTTTTTAATGCATTGCTCGTAGAACTCGTCCTCGAGGCCGGGGGCTGCGGCAAGCACGAGCTGATAGTCTTCGGCGTATGGCTCGGCCGCTTGCAGCATGCGGCGCAGGTTGTCCCTCACTTCCTGCTTGCGGCTTCCGGGCAGCAGGGCGATGATGGGCCGCCCGTCGTCTTCTCCTTTTGAAGGAGAGTCAGAGAGGGTTTTCTGCACTTCGTCCACCGTCGGGTTGCCCACGTAATGTATCGCGCAACCGTGTTTCTTCTCGTAGAAGTCCTTTTCGAAGGGCAGGATTGAGAGCAGGAGGTCGACGTCGCGTTTGATGTCGCGGATGCGCCTTTCCTTCCACGCCCATATTTTCGGCGCGATGTAATAGGCGACGGGTATCGCGGTGTGCTGCTTGACGAAGCGTGCCATGCGGAGGTTGAAGCCGGGGTAATCGACCAGGATAAGTATGTCGGGGCGCCACGCAAGTATATCCCTCTGGCATTTCTTCATGCCGCGCAGGATGGTCGGCAGGTGACGGACGACCGGCCAGAAGCCCATGTAGGCGAGGTCGCGATAGTGCTGGACGAGCTCTGCGCCCTCAGCCGCCATCATGTCACCGCCGAAGCATCGGAACTGCGCCGCCGTGTCCAGCCGCCTGATGGCAGCAATCAAGTGGCTCGCATGCATGTCGCCACTTGCCTCGCCTGCTATGAGATAATACCGCATGAAAGTGAAGAATGAAGAATGAAGAATGAAGAATTTGCTACCGCGCTGGGAGGCCTTGAATGTTTCGTACCTTCAATGTTCAATTTTTAATATTCAATGTTCAATGATTTGAGCAGTCCGTGTGCCGTCATATCGAGCTGGATGGGGGTGATGGACGCGTAGCCGTGCTCGAGCGCCCAGTAGTCCGTGTCCTCCGCCTCGGGCTCGAGGTTCTGGAAGTAACCCGTCAGTCGGTACTCGCCCTCGCCCACCTGCTTCATCTCCTTCATCCAGCGTCCGCGGCCGGTACGGCAGACGCGCGTTCCCTTCAGACGTGGCACCTCGGGGAAGTTCACGTTGAGCAGTACGTCCTCGGGCAAGCCGTGCTTGAGGACATAGCGAGCCGTCTGCATGACGACCTCTTCGTAGGGGCGGAAGTCACACTGCAGGCTGCGGGTCATGAGGCTATAGGCGATGGCCGGCACCCCTTTCATGCAGGCCTCGAAAGCCGCTCCGACGGTGCCGCTGTAGTGTACCGAGACGGAGGCGTTGTCGCCGTGGTTGATGCCGCTTACCACGAGGTCGGGCTCGACGTCGAGCAGCCCGTCGAGGGCCAACTTGACGCAGTCGGTCGGCGTACCGCTGCAGCGATACACCTTCAAGCCTTCGCGCTGGCTGACGAGACTGATAGAAATGATGTCGAGCGGCGATATGCTGCACGACGCGGCACTGCGCGGGCCGTCGGGCGCAACGACGATGACGTCGCCCAGCTGCTGCATCAGGGCGGTCAGCACCTGTATGCCCTGGGCCTCCACGCCGTCATCGTTCGAGATAAGTATCAAGGGGCGTTTTGACATGATTCGTTTCATCTTTTTCCGCACAAAGATACAAAAAAAAGTGGAAACGGCATCACGAAAAGACGAAGAAAACGAAAAAAAGGCCATTCTCGGCCGTCGCGCCACTCCGCCCGACACATTGCGCTGCCCCACCCCACACGAAGAAGAGCTTGCAACATCATGTACTTGCAATTGCAAGTTCATGTATATGCAATTGCAAGTACATGATGTTGCAAGCCGCTTAACACGTTAAGTTCGGCAGCGCATGCTGAAGCGGAGGCAGCAGCTTCGTGTCGAAGAGAGCGAAGATTAACGTCAAAAAGAGGGAAAAATGACGTCGGAAAAGGCAATGATATAGCAATTGGCACGATGGAAGCCTGAAAGGCTGGAAAGACTACAGGCGGGGGTGTAACCCCCGTAACAAGTGCGAGCGGGAAACGGAACCCTGAAAGGGTGGAGAGATTTCTGATGTTCTGTCGTGCTTTCAGCACTTAGTTGTTGCGATGTCTTCTTTACGGGGGTTGCACCCCCGCCTGTGTTCTTATCAGGCTTTCAGCCTTCAGCCTTCCTCAACTAAGCTCTTACACTTATCCAAAAAGCGTGCCAACTGCTATATCATTACGTCAAAAAAAGCGAGAAATAACATCATTTTTTCGTCCAAAAGGCGTGGAACAAACTCGTGCCGAGCAGGGTTTTGAGTGCCTCAACGTGCAAAAAAGTGTTGATAAACTGCCTCAGTTATCAACAAAAACGATAAGTTATCAACACTTTAAGCATTCTGCTTAAGGAAAATGACGTGTGTTTCGCGCTTTTATTGTATCTTTGCAAAATCATTTCAGACAATAGACTACCGACAACAGACCACAGACATTCACCCGGCCGACTGCCGACAGCAGTCCGTCGAACGTCGTCCGCAGTCCGTTGTCACATAAAAAGAAGGAAAACATGAGCAAAACCATCGCTATAGTCAACCAGAAGGGAGGCGTCGGCAAAACGACGACGAGCATGAACCTCGCCGCCTCGCTCGCCACCCTCGAAAAGAAAGTCCTCCTCATCGACGCAGACCCGCAGGCCAACGCCTCGAGCGGCATGGGCGTGGACGTCAGCAAGCTCGACCACTCCATCTACAACGCGCTGCTCGGCCAGGTGGGTATCAAGGACATCATCTACACGACCGACATCGAGGGCCTCGACATCGTGCCCTCACACATCAACCTTGTCGGAGCCGAAATCGAGCTGCTGAACTTCAAGAACCAAGAGCGCGTCTTGAAGGACACGATACAGCCCGTCGTCGCGGACTACGACTACATCCTCATCGACTGTAGTCCCAGCCTCGGCCTCATCACGGTAAACGCGCTGACGGCCGCCGACAGCGTCATCATCCCCGTACAGTGCGAGTACTTCGCCCTGGAAGGTATCAGCAAGCTGCTCAACACGATAAAAATCGTGAAGACACGCATGAACCCGAAGCTTGAGATAGAAGGCTTCCTCCTGACCATGTACGACAGCCGCCTCCGCCTTGCCAACCAAATCTACGAAGAAGTGCGTCGGCATTTCCGCGAACTCGTGTTCAAGACGGTCATACAGCGCAACGTGAAGCTCAGCGAAGCACCAAGCCACGGCGTCCCCGCCATCCTCTACGACGCCGACGCAACAGGGTCGAAAGCCCACCTCGCACTTGCCCAGGAAATTCTCTCACGCAATTCATAATTCGCAATTCATAATTCATAAACGTCCCGCTGCAGAAACCGACTGCCTGCAACGACGGAGTGAAGGAAGAGGAGAGAAGAAGGAGGCACCTGCCCCTGCGCAGGAAATAGCCCAATCATCAAATCGTAAATAAATCTTAAATAGTAAATCGTCAAATAGTAAACACATAGATGGCCATTAAGAAAAAGTATCAAGGACAAGCGCTGGGCAGAGGCCTCGACGCTCTCCTACAGACAGAAGACATCCAGACAGGCGGCTCGTCGAACCTCTCGGAAGTGAGGATGGACGACATCCGGCCCAACCCCAACCAGCCGCGACGCGAGTTCGACGACGACTCGCTGCAGGAACTCGCCAACAGCATCCGCCAGATCGGCATCATACAACCCATCACGCTGCGCGACATGGGCGATGGCACCTACGTCATCATCGCGGGCGAACGCCGCTGGCGAGCCAGCCAACGCGTCGGCCTCACCACCATCCCCGCCTACATCCGCACGGTGGACGACGAGAACATGCTCGAGATGGCACTCGTCGAGAACATACAGCGCGAAGACCTCACCGCGATAGAAGTGGCGCTGGCATACCACAACCTCATCGAGCAGTACAGTCTCACGCAGGACCAGCTCAGCGAACGCGTCGGCAAGAATCGCGCCACCATCGCCAACTACCTGCGTCTGCTCAAGCTCCCCGCCAGCGTGCAGGTCGCCCTCCGAAACCGCGACATCGACATGGGACACGCACGCGCCCTGCTCGCCATCTCCGACCCCGAGACGCAGCTTAAGGTCTTCGCAGAGATGAAGAAAGCACCCATGAGCGTCCGCCAGATAGAGAGCATGGTGAAGCAACTCAGCGAGGGCGGCTCCGTCAAGACACAGAGCGGCACACGCATCCGCCAGAAAGGCTCAAACCTCAGCGCCGACTACAACCTCCTGCGCGAAGGGCTGAGGAAAATCTTCAAGACGCGCGTCGAGATGACATGCTCAGAAAGCGGAAAGGGAAAGATAAGCATCCCGTTCGCCAACGAGTCCGAACTGGAACGCATTATCGAGATGTTCGACAAGCTCCGCAGCTAAAACCGCTCTTCTATGACGTTACGGCACATTATCTTACTCTTAATGCTGTTCCCTGCATCATGGTCCATGGTCAATACTCAATGGTCAATGGTCATGGCTCAGGAAGAGAGGATTGTGCCCGTCAGAGATACCATCGTCGTGGACAGCGCTTCGCTCCGCACCATCAGCGACGACCTGCTGAGAGGGATAAAAGCACATCGCGACCTCAAGGACTTCAAGCCCGACCCCATCCGCGCCATGTGGCTGGGACTCGTGCTGCCAGGCGCCGGACAGTTCTACAACAGAAAGTACTGGAAGCTACCCATCGTCTATGGCGGCTTCCTCGGTTGCGTCTACGCACTCACCTGGAACGGACAGATGCTCTCAGACTATTCACAGGCCTTCCTCGACATCACGGACAGCGACCCGAATACTAAAAGCTACGAGAAGATGTTGCCTCCCAACTACAGCATCGAAGGCAAGGAAGCACGCTTCCAAGCTATCTTCAAGAGCAAGAAAGACACATTCCGCAGGTTCCGCGACCTCAGCATCTTCGCCTTCGGTGGCGTCTACCTGCTCTCCGTAATAGATGCCTACGTCGATGCCGAACTGTCGACCTTCGACATCTCGCACGACCTGAGCATCGAGATACAGCCCACAATCATCGAGACAGGACGTCACGACATGAACCTGCGCACGACGACACCAGCCGTCCAATGCGTCATAAACTTCTAAACAACACTTCAAAGACTATGAACAGACTCACGACATATCGCATTCTCCCCTTTCTAATTCTCTTATTCTCCTATTCTCATATTGTCTTGGCACAGGAGACGGAAGACTACGAGACCTATGTCGAAGACGCGACCCTCGATTTGCCCGAGGGCATGCAAATGCAGGAGATTGACAGCTTGCTTGCCGACTGGCAGACACGCAACTTCCTGGCCTTCGACGAGGCTTGTGAATCGACGGGCGAGAACCCGCAATTCGACGCCAAGACCTACGCGCACCGCCTCAGCCGCCTGCCTAACGTCATCGACATGCCCTACAATAACGTCGTCCAGAAATACATCGACCTCTACAGCGGCCGACTGCGCAACTCGGTGGCCATATTGCTTGGCGCAAGCAACTTCTACAACCCAATCTTCGAGGAGGCACTCGAGAGCTACCAGATGCCCCTTGAACTGAAGTACCTGCCCATCATCGAGAGCGCCCTCAACCCTTCTGCCGTGAGCCACGCCGGCGCCGTTGGCCTCTGGCAATTCATGATAACGACGGGCAAGCAGTATGGCCTCGAGGTGACAAGCCTCATTGATGAACGACGCGACCCCGTCAAGGCAAGCTATGCCGCGGCACGTTATCTGCGCGACCTCTACGACATATTCGGCGACTGGTCCCTCGCGATAGCAGGCTACAACTGTGGTCCGAACAACATCACCAAAGCCATAAAGAGGGCCGGCGGCATCAAGGACTACTGGACGATCTATCCTTACCTGCCGGCCGAGACGCGAGGTTACGTGCCCGCCTTCATCGCGGCAAACTACATCATGAATTACTATTGCGACCACAACATCTGCCCCGTCAACACCCACCTCCCGCAGGGGACCGACACGATACAAGTCAACAGGAACGTCCGCATGGAACGTGTCGCCGAGCTTTGCAACATCAGCCAGGAGGAACTGCGTGCGCTCAACCCGCAGTACCGCACCACGTTGATTCCCGGCGAGTCACACGTTTGCACACTCCGCATGCCGACAGCCGCCATCAATGCCTTCGTGGAGGCAGGCGACTCCATCTACGTGCCTCTGGCCGAGGTGACAGAACCCGCGGAGATTCCCGCCGTGGAGCAGCCGCGCCCCAATAAGAGCAGAAGCAAGCGGGGAGGCAAATACGCGACCGTCCGCAAAGGCGACACGCTGGGCTCGATAGCAAGGAGGAACGGCACTACGGTTGAACACCTGCGCCGCCTCAACGGCATCCGGGGCAACAAGGTCCTTTATGGAACGCGCATCAGAGTGAATTAAACACGTACATTCATGCCCTTCCCTTTGGGGGAGGATAGAGGAGAGGCTTACTATGGAAGACGTTAACCTTCGTGAGATGGAAGATGAGAAGATGGTTGCCGAGGCGTACCAGCACCTGATAGATACTTATCTGGCATCCCATCACCGCAAACACACCGATATCATCGACAAGGCGTTCAACTTCGCGAAAGAGGCGCACAAGGGCGTCCGCCGACTTTCCGGCGAGCCCTACATCATGCACCCCATCGCCGTGGCACAGATTGCATGCGAAGACATCGGCCTTGGCAGCACCGGCATCTGCTCGGCGCTCCTGCACGACGTTGTGGAGGACACGGACTATACGGTAGAAGACATCGCCAACATCTTCGGCGAGAAGATAGCGCAGATTGTGGACGGACTGACCAAGATATCGGGCGGCATCTTCGGCGACAAAGCGTCGGTGCAGGCCGAGTCATTCAAGAAGTTGCTGCTCACGATGAGCGAGGACATCCGCGTCATCCTCATCAAGATATCCGACCGCCTGCACAACATGCGCACCCTGGGCAGTCAGCTCCCTGGAAAGCAGTACAAGATAGCGGGCGAGACACTCTACATCTACGCTCCCCTGGCACATCGCCTCGGCCTGAACAAGGTGAAGGAGGAACTCGAGGACCTCAGTTTCAAGTACGAGCACCCCGAGGAGTACAATGCACTCCAGGAGCAACTCGAAGGCATCCGAGAGCATCTCACCACCATCTTCGACCAGTTCACAGCCCCCATCCGTCAGGAGCTCGACAAGGCCGGCATACGTTACGAGATCAAGGCCCGCTTCAAGAAACCATACAGCATCTGGTCGAAGATGCAGACGAAGCACGTCACATTCGAGGAGGTCTATGACATCCTGGCCGTCCGCATCATCTTTGAAGTGACGGAGGGCATGAACGAGACGGACGAGTGCTTTAAGATATACAACATCGCCAGCACGATATACAAGCCGCATCCCGACCGCTTGCGCGACTGGGTGCATAACAAGAAGGCCAACGGCTATCAGGCTCTCCACTCGACGCTCATGAGCAAGGCGGGCAAATGGATCGAGGTGCAGATACGCAGCCGCCGCATGGACGACATCGCGGAGCACGGCTTTGCGGCCCACTGGAAATACAAGGACGGCGACGACGGATTGGAAGGCACCGACGACGGACTCGACAAGTGGCTCTACCAGATTAAGGAAATCCTCGACGACCCCCAGCCTAACGCCATCGACTTCCTCGACACCATCAAGCTCAACCTTTTCGCCAACGAGATCTTCGTCGTGACACCCAAAGGCGAATTCAAGACGATGCCGGCGGGCTGCACTGTGCTCGACTTCGCCTTCAGCGTGCATACCTTCCTCGGCACCCACTGCATCGGAGCCAAAGTCAACCACAAGCTCGTGGGCATCAGCCACGTGCTGCAGAGCGGCGATCAGGTGGAGGTCCTCACCTCGAAAAATCAGAAGGTCGACAAGAGCTGGAGGGAGTATGCCACGACAGCAAAGGCGAAGGGCAAGATAGAGGCTATCCTGCGCCGACTGGAACGCGAGAAGCAGAAGGAGGGCGAGGACATCCTGACCGACTTCATGCAAAAGAACGAGAAAGAGCCCACGAGCGTCAACATCGCGAAACTGTGCAGATACCACGCCCTCGCCAGTCGCGAGGAGCTGCTCTCCGCCATCGGCTCGCAGACCATCACTCTCGGAGAAGGCGACCTCAACGCTCTCAACGAGACAATCAAAAAGGGGAAGAAGTGGAGCAAATACCTCAAAATCTTCAAGAGAAAGAAAGAGGAGAACAACAGCCAGGCAGAGGACGGGCAGACGGATGCCGCCGAGGGAAAGACGGACACACCAAAGATCGACAAGAAGAAAACGCTTGTGCTGAGCGAGGAAACAATAGGACGCTACACTTTTTGCGAGACCTGCCACCCCATCCCCGGCGACGACGTGCTCGGATATATCGATGAAAACGGCAAAATCATCATTCACAAGCGCCAGTGCGACATCGCGAAGCGCCTCAAGGCCACCGGAGGAAACAAAATCCTGGCTGCTGCCTGGGACACGCACGGCACCTTGTCCTTCCCCGCCACACTCCACATCGTGGGCTTCGACCGCGTAGGCGTCCTCCACCAAATCACGGGCATCCTCTCGCAGCAACTCAACATGAACATCCACAGCGTGCATATCGACACCAGCGACGGGCTGTTCACCGCCGAGCTCCGACTCGGGGTGCACGACGCGAAAGACCTTCAGAACATCTGTCACGACCTGAAGAAAATCGAGGAGGTCGAGGACGTGCGCCGCTTCTGAAGCAAAAGGCATCCCCCGCTCTCCACAAAAGAAGACTGACCGCCACACGATTCCCCTCCTCACGCCACAGCAGGGACCCATTGCTTCATCGCCATGCAGCAATTGCAACTTCATGTACTTGCAATTGCAACATCATGTACTTGCAAAGTCCCCAACCTGTGGAGAAGTAGCACCGAAGGTGCGATAGAACACAGACGGGGGTGTCAACCCCCGGGTCGGTTTCATTCAAGATATCAAAGCCCTGGAAGGGCGACAGATTATGTAATTGGTCAAATGACAACTTGCTTTAGGGTTCTGCCGTCCCTTTAGGACTTTCCCTTTCATTGCACCATTACCGGGGGTTGCACCCCCGTCTGTAATCTGTCGTCTCTTCGAGACTTTGGCAAGCCCTTTCTATTGCCTTTCGTCAGAAACAAAGACGAATAAGTTCGTCGAAGGGAAAGGAATAAACTTTTACCGGACACCAATTACTCCGAGTCTTCCGATTACTCTGAAAACTCTGAGCATTCTGATTGCTCCGATGGCTCCTCTAATCGAAAAGGTCGCGCTCCCGTAGCACGGGGAACTTCTCTCGGAATGACCTGAGGCGCTTCAGGTCGAGGGTCTGGGTCAGGACACACGCTTCGCCGTCGGGGCAGACCTGCGCGAAGCCGAAGGGGTCCACGACGGACGTGCCGCCACTATACTCGCAGTACGGGTCTTTGCCGATGCGGTTCACCCCGAGCACATAGCATTGGTTCTCGATGGCACGGGCAGCGAGCAGCACCTTCCACGCGTGCATCCGCACGGACGGCCACGAGGCGACGCAGATGAGAACCTCATAGCCGTCGCGGTTCCGCAGCCAGAGCGGGAAACGCAAATCGTAGCAAACGGAGAGATGAAAGCGAAGGCCGCGCCACTCCACCGTCACGTACTCGTTGCCCGGCGTGTAGTGCTCCGTCTCCCCGCCATAGGAAAAGAGGTGGTGCTTGTCATACCATTTACAATTTGACAATTTACAATTTACAATTTCTTCCGGTTTGACAAAGTAAAGCCTGTTCCTGTAAGTGCCGTCGGCTGCTTTTACGGCGATGCTTCCCACAACGGCGGCATCCAACTTGTTTGCCATCCGCTGCATCCATTGCAAGGTTTCTCCGCCACTCCCCTCTCCTTCGGAGAGGTCGGGGGAGGCCACGCCCTGCGGCTCCGTCGTGACACCCGTATTCCACATCTCAGGAAGCACGAAGATGTCGCTCTTCTCGGCAGAGAGCATCAGACGCTCCGCAGTATCGCGGTTAACGCCCGGCGACTCCCACGCTATGTCCATTTGAACCAGTGAAACAGTCATTGTCTTGTCCTTTTAATACTTTTTTCGCCACAAAAGTACAAAAAAGGAGCGAACCGCGTACTATGTATTATGAACTTTTTCGTATCTTTGTGCCAAATAACGTATATTTTTTAATACAATGTATCATTATGGAATATAAAACATCACTACCTGAGAACGCTTTCCGCGAACTGCATGAGGGCGAATCGTACGAGCCGATGATGCCGGCAGAGAGCAACCCGAGAGAGGTCAACCTGTGGTCGGTCTGCTGGGGCATCCTGATGGCTGTCATCTTCAGCGCAGCCGCTGCCTATCTGGGTCTGAAGGTAGGGCAGGTCTTCGAGGCCGCCATCCCCATCACCATCATCGCCGTGGGCGTCAGCAGCGCCACGCGTCGCAAGAACGCACTCGGCGAGAACGTCATCATCCAGAGTATCGGCGCGTGCAGCGGCGTCATTGTGGCCGGCGCCATCTTCACCCTGCCGGCGCTCTACATCCTGCAGGCCAAGTATCCCGAGATGACGGTCAACTTCCTCGAGGTCTTCCTGGCAAGTCTGCTCGGCGGTATCCTCGGCATCCTCTTCCTCATTCCTTTCCGCAAGTACTTCGTGGGGGAGATGCACGGCAAGTATCCTTTCCCCGAAGCCACAGCAGGCACACAGGTGCTGGTGAGCGGCGAGAAGGGAGGCGCTCAGGCCAAGCCGCTGATGATAGCAGGCCTGCTGGGCGGTCTCTACGACTTTGCTGTCGCCACCTTCGGCCTCTGGCACGAGAACTTCACGAGCCGTGCGCTGCTGTGGGGCGACACCGTGGCCGAGAAGGCCAAGCTCGTGCTGAAGTGCAACACGGGCGCTGCCGTCCTGGGCATGGGCTACATCGTCGGCCTCAAGTACGCCTTCATCATCTGCTGCGGCTCGGCACTCGTCTGGTGGGTCATCGTGCCCTGCATCGCCCTCTTCTTCCCTGGGCTTGAGGTGCAGGAAGGCATCACGGCGGCAATGGCATCGCCTGAGGTCATCTTCAAGTACGCCAAGAGCATCGGCATCGGCGGCATCGCCATGGCCGGCATCATCGGCATCGTGAAGAGCCGTAAGATAATTGCCCAGGCCGTGAAACTTGCGGCCTCCCCCAGCCCCTCCAAAGGAGGGGGAAAAGGCGAGGCGGCAGGACGACTCACCCCTCCTTTGGAGGGGACGGGGGAGGCCACTCCTCGCACCCAGCGCGACCTGCCCATGAAGTTCATCACCTTCGGCATCATCCTGGCCCTCGTGCTGACGTTCCTCTTCTTCCACTTCGACGTGATGGGCGGCAACATCGTATTCAGCATCGTCGCCATCCTCGTAGTGAGCATCATCACGTTCCTCTTCACCACCGTGGCAGCCAACGCCATCGCCATCGTCGGCACGAATCCCGTGAGCGGCATGACTTTGATGACGCTCATCCTGGCCTCCGTCGTGATGGTCGCTGTCGGCCTGAGCGGCACAAGCGGCATGGTGGCAGCGCTCATCATGGGCGGTGTGGTTTGCACCGCGCTTAGCATGGCGGGCGGCTTCGTCACTGACCTGAAGATAGGCTACTGGCTGGGCAGCACGCCCCGCAAGCAGGAGACGTGGAAGTTCCTCGGCACGCTGGTCAGCGCAGCCACCGTGGCTGGCGTCATCATGATTCTCAACAAAACCTACGGCTTCACCGACGGTACGCTCTCTGCTCCGCAAGCCAACGCGATGGCCGCCGTCATCGAACCGCTGATGAGCGGCAACGGAGCGCCCTGGCTGCTCTACGGCATCGGCGCCCTCATTGCACTCGTGCTGAATGCCTTCGGCGTGTCGGCCCTCGCCTTTGCCCTCGGCATGTTCATCCCC
>CAMJOE010000006.1:0-42999 GCA_946407485.1 uncultured Prevotellaceae bacterium
TGCTCTGTCGTCTCTTCGAGACTTTTAGCAAGCCCCCATAAGCTGCTATTCGTCAAAAACACCGATGAGAGAGACCTAAAAGGAAGAGAGAGAAATATTCCCCGGACAGCAATATAATAATATCTATTGCTGTCCAGGGAAAAGCACCGAAGGTGCGAAAGAACACAGACGGGGGTGTTAACCCCCGGGACAGGTTAGCCTGACAATAATAAGCCCTGAAGGGGCGACAGAATATGTAACCTGTTTAATAACCACTTGCTTATGTCTCTGTCGCCCCTTTAGGGCTTTCTCTTTCGTTGCAACATTACCGGGGGTTAACACCCCCGTCTGTGCTCTGTCGTCTCTTCGAGACTTTTAGCAAGCCCCCATAAGCTGCTATTCGTCAGAAACACCGATGAGAGAGGACCTAAAAGGAAGAGAGAGAAATTTTCCCCCAGCAGCAATAAATAATATCCGATTCCCGCAGCAAACGCCGGCCCTATGTACTGCTTTTCATCAGAGGCTCACGACGCGCTGCCAACCTCCTCTTATGGCCTTGGCAGGGTTACGCCGATGAGTCCGGCGGCGTAGGGCGCTATCTCGTACTGGTTGAAGAGAAACTCGATGCTGTCGCCCTTGAGAAGGAAATTATTCGTCAGGTAGAGGTCGCCAAGCATTGTGATGCCGGTCTTCTCCTGCAAGTCAGCCAGGTCCTTTGCCTCCCAGTCTTTGCATAGCTGCTCTGCCATCGCTTTCAGCACGTCCTGCTCTTTGCCGGCCGGGACGATGTCCTCGATTTTCAGGAGCTTACCCGTCTTGACATCGAAGTTGTAGTAGGAGACGACGTAGCTGCCGTGCGCGCCGCCGAGGTAGCATGACGTGGTGACCATATAGGACAAGGCATCGCCCCTCCAGCCCTTCTGTTCAGCGGGGGTGCTCTCCTGCCCTGCATCGTCCGCCTTCATCGTGGACTGTGCGAGGGGCTGAGCGTCGGGAGCCACCTTTCCCTCCACTTCGTAGGTGTACTGCAAGATGTCTCTGTACTCGGGCTGATCTGCATAACGCTCGGCCAGCTCCTCTTTCCAGTCGGCCTCCAAGCTGTCGGCAAAGGCCTGCATAGCCTTCGAAAGCGAGGAGTAGCCTGCACCTATCACGCTGTCGCAGAGCACCGCGGAGAGGCTTTTGGCCAAGGGACTCTCGCCGGCCAGCGTATCGAGCTTGAAATCGATGAGATAGCACTCCTCCGCCCCTTCAGCCACAGGTTTCTCGATGCGCAGGGCGGCGGTGCCCCAATTGTACTCGATAGGCTTATCCTCAGCATTTTGCTTCGGCGTACACGAGAAGAAGGAAAAGAGAATCAGAGCGTTAGAAAATGCAAACAAATAATGTGAGAGATGAGTTTTCATTGAATATCGAAGTTATTTACTATTTGAAAATTTACGATTTACGATTTGACGATAAAGTATTTACGATTTGACGATAAAGTATTTACGATTTGACGATTTACGATTTACGATTTATTTACGATTTAGCTATTTTACTATTTTATTTTCTCCCCCTAAAGGGGGAGTTAGAGGGGGTCTGCTGTCTTTTTTTCTCCCCCTAAGGGGGAGTTAGAGGGGGTCTGCTGTCTTTTTTTCTCCCCCTAAAGGGGGAGTTAGAGGGGGTCTTGGGTTGGCTCGTTGGGGGTCTGCTGTCAGTTTTCCACTTCCTACAGCAGCTGCGGCAGGAAGCAACTGATAATGAGCACTATCAGGCCGGCAATGAGCACGTTGATGGTCTGCCGGCTGCAGCCCTTCCACTCTTTGAGGATGATGCCCCAGAGGTTACTGAAGACGATATTCAAAGCCATCAGGATGCAGAAGGCAAAGGTGATGAGGACGGGGCTCTCGGTGAGGAAGCCTTTGCCCAGGCTCAGTCCGAAGAACTGGCTATACCAGAGCGCGCCCGCCAGCAGGCAGAAGAAGAGGTTGTTCGTCCAGACAGAACGCTTGCCGTAATCGCTCCAAGTACGGTTCTTGCCGTTTTGGAAGAAGCAATAGACGGCATTGGTGCAGAAGCCGCCAAGCGTGACGAGGAAGGTGGCAGGCAGACCGGCGTACATGGGATTGACGCCATCGAACTGCAGGGGTTGTCCGGCAGCCAGCCCGATATTGAAACAGGCGCTCATGAAGCCCGCCAGGAATGCCACGATGATGCCCTTGGTGAAAGACCGCTCCATACTTCCCTTTGAGGAGGAGGACGCCTGGCCCGTGCCCTCGCCTATGGAGGAGGCGGAGTGCGTCTGGTCTTTCTCCCTCATTTTCCCTGCCACGCCGATGATGGCGATGCCAATGAGCGTCACGACGACACCTACGACGATGCTTGTCGTGATGTCTGCCGCATGGCCGGTGAAGATGGGAGCCAGCAACGTGCCTAAGGCGGCGCAGGTGCCCAGGGCGAGACTCTGTCCGAGCGCCACGCCGAGGTAGCGCATGCTCAGACCAAACGTCAGGCCTCCGACGCCCCACAGCACGCCGTAGAAGAACGTCATGCCCGAGGCCGAGGGATTGCTGCCGAAGAGCTCGAAGAGGCTATGGCCCGCCGGAACCGCCAGTAGGGCACCGAGGAAGGGAAGCAAGAGCCAGGCAAACACGCCCTGTACGATCCAGTAACTCTCCCAGCTCCAGTCCTTTATCTTATTGATAGGCACGTAGCTGCTCGACTGACAGAACGCGCCGATGGCGATGATGAGTAATCCGAGTGCTATCATGGTCTTAACGCTTGCTTGTCACTTCCTTCTCATAGATGTCTATTTCGCGCATCCAGTCCTGCCCGACGGGAACGTTGTTGCGAAGGCAGAACTCGTCATATACGGCCTGCCATGGCATGCACTTCTGCTCCTCGATGAGGCCGAGCACCTTGTAGCCCTGACCCGCGAGCTCCAGTTCGGAGATGGTCTTTCGCGGCTCGAGCAAGGCCCTCGTCATGCACTTCTGAGCCGAGCGTGAGCCAATGACGTAGGCTGCGATGCGATTGATGCTGCCGTCGAAGAAGTCGAGTCCGTAGTGGACACGGTTGAGGGCGTCGGCCCTGACTATTTCGCTGAAGAGGTCCTGCGTGGGGTCGTCCTGGATGGTAACGTGGTCGCTGTCCCAACGCACCGGTCGGCTGACGTGAAGCATCAGCTCCTGAATGAAAGGCAACACGGCGCTTACCTTGTCGCCTGGCATTTCGGTGGGATGGTAGTGACCTGTGTCGATGGTCAGTATCTTGTTGTTCTGTGCCGCATAAGCCGTGTAGAAGTCGTGGCTGCCCACAGTAAAGCTCTCCAGGCCGATGCCGAACACCTTGCCCTCGATGCTGTCCTTCATCATGGGTTGCTGCTTCGAGAAGATGTCGTCGAGCGACTGCTTGAGGATGGTGCGGTAAAGCATGTGGTTGACACTCACATCCTTGCAGCCGTCGTGAACCCAGAGGTTCATGATGCAAGGGTCACCCTGCGCCTCGCCCATGGCGTTGGCGATGTCGCGGCAACGCTTCGTGTGCTCGATCCAGAAGTCGCGGATGCCCTTGTCCGGGTTGGCGAGCGTGAGGTTGCCACTCTTGGGATGCGAGAAGCTGGAACTGTTGAAGTCGAGCAGCGTCTTGTTGTCCTTTGCCCAGTCAATCCAGCTCTGGAAGTACTCGATGGTTACCTCGTCGCGGTCCACCACCTTGCCCTTGAAGTCGCCATATATCTCGTGCAGGTTCAGTCGGTGTGAACCGGGGATAAGGCTCTTGGCCTTGAGGATGTCCTGTCGCAACTCGTCGATGTTTCTTGCAGCACCCGGGAAGTCTCCCGTCGACTGGATGCCGCCGCTCATGGCGCCTGCCTGCACCTCGAAGCCGTGTACGTCGTCGGCCTGCCAGCAATGCAAACTGAGGTGGAAATCCTGCAGCTGCTGCATCACCTGCTCTGTATCGACACCAATTTCTGCGTAGCGTTCCTTCGCCACTTCATAAGCCTGTTTAATCAAATTCTCTTTCATATTATTATATTTAATGTTAATCAAATTTCGGAATCTAAAGGAGTTGTTGAAGGTAATGGGATGTCATTCATCATTCATCATTTTTCATTTGGGACGGAGTCCGCTCCCGGGAAGTAGGTTTTCGTCTCGATGCTCCGGGCGATAATCTTTCGCATTTCGAAGCGGTCGCTTACCAGCCCGGCCGCCTTTGCCTGGAGCATGATGTTGCCTATGGCTGTACCTTCGACGGGGCCTGTGATGACGGGCAGTCCGATGCTGTCGGCCGTCATCTGCATCAAGTAGTTGTTGTACGTGCCGCCGCCAATGACGTGAAGTCGCTCGATGGGGAACGGCGCGAGCTCTCGAAGGTAGCCGAGCACCTCACGGTAGCGGATGGCGAGGCTCTCGAAGATGCAGCGTGCCTGCTCTTGCCAAGTCTCGGGAATCGGCTGATTCGACTCGCGGCAATAGCTCTTGATGGCCTCCACCATGCTTGTCGGGTTGGCAAAACGCGGGTCGTCGGGATTGATGATGCTGCGAAAGGCGGGAGCTGTCATGGCGCCCCGGTTGACCTCGTTCACGTCGCTTGGAGCGTCGGTCCACTCCTTCCGGCAACGCTCCAGGAGCCACAAGCCGCAGATGTTCTTCAGGAAGCGCGTCGTGCCCTCTATGCCGCCCTCGTTCGTGAAGTTATACGCGTAGCTCTTCTCGCTGATGATGGGCTCGTTTGTCTCGATGCCGAGCAAGCTCCAAGTGCCACAGCTGAGATAGGCAAAGTGCTCATCCTCAGCAGGAACAGCCGCCACGGCAGATGCCGTATCGTGTCCCGCAACTGCCACTACCGGCACGGCTCCCATTCCTGTCTGCTGCTGAACCTCTTTCGAGAGCGTACCTACGACGTCGCAAGGGTTCACGTAGCGGCCGAACTGACTCTCCTGCATGCCAACCATGGCGAGCAAGTCGGCATCGAGCCGCCTGGTACGTGCGTTGAGGAGCTGCGACGTGGAGCAAATCGTGTACTCGCAGACAGCTTCGCCCGTCAACATGTACATCAGGGCATCGGGCACGAAAAGCACTTTGTCGGCAGCCTCGAGGGCGGAATCGTTGTTCCGTCGCATCGCGGCAAGCTGGAAGATTGAGTTGAAGTCGAGGAACTGGATGCCTGTCTTGGAGTAAATGGTCTCTTCCAAATCTTCTTTTGAAGGGGAGAACTTCCGACCGGCATCCCCTCCGATGGAGTCAGAGAGGGTCTGTATTCCCCTATTCTGCGGGTCGCGATAGCTGTAAGGGTTGCGCAGGATGCCGCCGTCCCTTCCGATGCAGACGAAATCGACGCCCCATGTGTCGATGCCAATGCTTTGAAGCTCGACGCCCTCGTCGGCCACAAGTTTCAGGCCGCGCAGGATTTCGTGGTAGAGAGCAAAGATGTCCCAATAGAAATGCCCGCCCGTTTGGATGATGTTATTGGGGAATCTGGTCAGTTCGCGCAAGGAAAGCTTGTCATCCGATATGTTTCCAAGTATCGTACGTCCACTCGTAGCCCCCAAATCTACTGCAAAGAAATTCATATTTATCAAGTTTTGTCCTACAAAAATACAAAAAAAAGCATAATAAAGGACAAGAAATGGAGAATATTTTATAATTTTGTGAAACAAAAAGGTAAAAAGTGGAATATATTATGGTAAAGAAGAGTTGTTTCTGCGCCTTGCTTCTCGCTTGCTTGGCGAACACGATGGCCGTAAAGGCGCAAAATGAGAGTGCAACGGCCGACAAAGCTTTGTTCGAACTCAGGAAAGGCATGCCCGACAAGACCGTCGCCGTGAATCCCGTGACCGATTTCGACTGCCCCGACCCCTCCGTCGTGCAGATTGGCGAGTGGTTCTACTGCTTCAAGACGGGCTTCCCCATCAAGATTTACCGCAGCCGCGACCTCTGCAACTGGACCTTCTATCGCGACATGTTCCCCGGCCCCAACGCGCACGACCCCTTTGGCGACGGCAAACCCGACCCCATGAAGACAGGCGCAGGCAAGCAGAACATCAACTTCTGGGCGCCCTCGCCGGCAATCATCGAGGGCAAGCTCGTGGTCTATCTCACGCTCTTTGTCTCGATGGAGAACGACCTGCAAGTAGTCCTCGTGGCCGATGACATCGACAGCCCTTTCCGCTATGCCAACACCCTGAACGTCGGCACGCCTGAGCACCCCACGCCGCAGGACGGGCAGTACTTCCTCGACGACGACGGCCGCCACTACCTCGTCTATGGCGACGTGAACAGCAAGGGCAACTACATCCGCGAGCTGGCAAAGGACGGCCTGACCTACGCGAAAGGCAGCGAACCGCACTACATCACGACGGCCTACGAAGGGGGCTACATCTATAAATATAAGGGCCTGTACTACTTCTTCTGCTCCAAGAACCACTTCAACAACTATGAGTACACCCTTTGCCTCAGCACCTCGAAGAATCTGTTTTCCGGATGGAGCGAGCCCGAGCCCGTGCTCACCTCCGCAAGCCCCGATGCCATCTTGAACGGCGCCGGGCACAACGGCGAAATCATCACCGACAAGGCAGGCCGCATGTTCATGGTCATGCACGCCCATTGCGAAGGCTTAATTCCTCGCCGAGGCGACTACCGCCCCCGCCCCATGATACTGATGGAGCTGAAGGACATCGACGGCCGCCTCGTCTTCGTCGACCACAAAGGCAACCCCACCAGCCATCCCACCTGGCTCGTCACACGCCCGCAGTTTTAGGGTTCCTTCCTTTGAGGTGGTCAAGCAGAAGCTATGGCAGGAAGCGATTCCTCCCATTTCGTGACAGATGACAGATGACAGATGACAGTTTTTTTTTAGCGCCCCTATGCCCTCCCCTAAAAGGCAGAAAGTCGCTCTTAGTTTTCTAACTATTTAATATATAGTATATTATTATTTATTATATTATATATAATTATATTATTCTATATATATTATTATTATATTTATTATATATACATATATATATTTATATAAATAAGTAAGTAAATAGAGTAAATAGACTATTATTTTAATATCTACTAAAACAGATAGCAGTAGAGTAGAAGGCGGTTGAGCAGCAGGTGGCAGATGGACGCGGCCCATATACCCCCCCTGAAAAGAAACTGTCATCTGTCATCTGTCACGAAGGAAGAACGAAGCGGCTGACTTATAAGGAGTTGACTTTTGTCATATACCTGAATGCGCGACAAAACGTGCCTAAATGCGTAACTACACGTGCCTAATTGCGCGACAAAACGTGCCTAAATGGACAACTTAACGTGCCTAAATGAACAACTTAACGTGCCTAAATGAACAACTTAACGTGCCTAAATGAACTACTGCACGTGCCCTTTCCGTTTCGAAAGCAGTTAGGCGGATAGTTTTGCAGTATTTTCGTCCTCGCATTAAACTTTCCATCGTTTTGCGCGTCAAAAAGAATGTGATGAGTAAAACAATCAAAACATTCTTTGAAGACTTGACCTTCGGTCGAGCCGTCTTAGCAAAATCTTTCGCCTTGCTTTTGCTCCTGCTTGCTACCACCCTGGCGTCAGCTCAGCAGAAGCAGGCGTTTTTGCTGAACATCCGCGGCACGGTCTTCGAGAACGAGAAGCTGCAGCCGATGGAAGGCGCTGCCGTGAAGCTCCTGAACGAACGCGACTCGATGATTACGGGCGCGACGACGAAGCAGAACGGCCAGTTCCTCCTGCCCGCCATACCTGCCGCCAACTATACCCTGCAAGTGTCGTTCATGGGCTTCAAGACGCAGAAGTTCAAGCTCACGCTGCCCCAGCGCTCGGGCAACTTCAAGGTGGCCGACGTGATGATGCGCGAGGATGCGACGCTGATGGCTGAGACGGTCGTGGAGGGCAAACTGCCGGAGATGACCGTCGTGGACGACACGGTGGCATATAACGCCGACGCCTTCAAGCTGCCCGAAGGGTCGATGGTGGAAGACCTCATCAAGAAGCTGCCCGGCATCGTGCAGGACGAAAACGGCAACTATACGTTCAACGGCAAGAACATCAGCCAAATCCTCGTCGATGGCAAGGAGTTCTTCGGCAACAACCGCAACCTCGTCCTGCAGAACCTGCCAGCCGAGATTGTGGATAAGGTGAAGGCCTACGACCGAAAGAGCGACATGGCTCGCATCACGGGCATCGACGACGGCAACGAGCGGACGGTGCTCGACCTCGCTATCAAGAAGGACCGCAAGAAGGGCTTTTTCGGCAGGACGGACGGCGCTTACGGCACGCACGACCGATACAGCGGCAACCTGAACGTCAACAGTTTCGTCGGCGACCAGAAGTTCAGCTTCGTGGGCGGCGCTAACAACACGCGAGGCAACGGCCTGACCGACCGTCAGACCCTCGGCACGACGATGAACTGGCAGAATAAGAAGGTGGAGCTGAACGGCAGCGTGAACGGCGAATTCAACCAATCGAGCAGCGCCTCGGAGTCAAACTCGCAGAACTTCGAGCTGAAGAATTCCGCCTACTCGGCCAGCAAGAACCACAGCAACAGCCACAGCGGCAACTTCGGCTTCCAATATCGCGTAGAGTGGAAGCCCGACTCGACGTGGAACATCCAGTTCCGTCCCGAGTTCAACTTCGGCAGAAGCGGCAATTCGGGCGGCAACGAGTCGGCCACATGGAACGAAGACCCCTTCAAGCTCTCTCCCACTCCACTTGCCGACTACCTCGACCTCGCCAAGGCAATCGGCGTGAACCATCGCCTCAGCGACAACTGGGGCAGCTCGAAGAATCTCAGCGCCTCAGCCTCCCTGCAGGTCAACAAAAGGCTGAAGAAGCCAGGCAGGAACGTGACGCTGAGTGTCGGCGGCGGCTACGGCGACTCGGACAACGAGGGCAACAACTACTCGCAGACCGACTACTACCTCCTGCAGGCACTCAACGGCGGCGATTCCGTCTATCATAAGGTGCAATACAATCGCGGCTCGAACTTCAACTACAACTTCAACGCGCGCTTCAGCTACAGCGAGCCCATCGCCTACCAGACCTTCCTGCAACTCGACTACAACTACCGCTACAACTTCCGCGACAACGACCGCGACGTCCGCTCTATCTTCGACCCCTACAACGACATACTGGGCGTGGATGCCTTCAACTACGACGACTTCTACGACGCGCCCTACGTGGTGCAGGACAAGCAGCAATGCAGCTACACCCGCAATATCGGGCAGAACCACAGCCTGCGCACCCAGATACGCTTCAACCGCACAAAGTTCCGCCTGACCGTCGGCGCTACCGTGCAGCCGCAAATCAGCAAGGTGGACTATCAGAAGGGCCGCATCGACACGTTACTAAGAAGAACCGTCGTCAACGCCTCGCCTGTCGTCAACTTCCAATATCGCTTCAGCCGACAGGAGCAGCTCGAGTTCCGATACAATGCCGACACGGGCTGGCCCAACATCACGGACATGATTCCCGACACGCTCTCCGACGCCAACCCGCTTAATATAAGAATCGGTAACGCGGAGCTGAAGCCGAGCTTCACGCAGAACATCCAGTTCGAATATCGCCGCACGGTCGTCGATTACCAACGCACCAACGCGGTCAACCTGCAGTTCCACACGACCCGCAACAGCACCACAAACCGCACGGAATACAACGAGGTGACGGGCGGCCGCGTCTCGATGCCCGTCAACGTGAACGGCAACTGGAACGCCTCGGGAAACTATAACTTCAACACCGCCCTCGACAGCAAAAAGCATTGGCGATTCGACATGAACACGTCGCTCAGCACTTCGAAAAACATCGGCTACCTGTATCGAAGCAAAGACAAGATGACGGTGGAGAACATCACGCGAAGCGGCAACTTCGGGCAGCGGGCTCGCTTCACCTTCCGGCAAGACTGGGAGAGCGGCTGGCAGGTGGAGACGAACGTGAGCGGAAGGTTCAACTACAACCTCAACCGCAGCAACAACGCCACAGCCTCCAACCTCGACCACTACAGCTTCAACTACGGCGGGAGCTTCCAGATAACGACGCCCTGGGGCATGACCATCGGCAGCGACATCGAGCAACAGAGTCGCCGAGGCTACTCCGACGCGGCGATGAACACCAACCACCTCATCTGGAACGGCAGCATCAGCCAACGCTTCCTCCCCTACAAGCAGCTGACAATCAGCCTGCGAGCCGTCGATATCCTCGACGAGCGCGATGACGTGAGCCGCAACGTGAGCGCGGTGAGCCGTACCGATACCAAGAGCGAGATGGTGCGCAGCTATGTCCTGCTCTCAGCCAACTGGCGCTTCGGACGCTTCGGTGGTCGCGGCATGATGGGTCGCGGCAGAGGCGAGGGCGGTCGCGGCGAAGGCGGCGGAGGAGGCCGTGGCGGCGGAGGCCAGCGCGGTGGTGGCGGCGGCTTCGGCGGCGGCGGAAGGTTTTAGCCACGGCTTTCAGACAGCCACCTTACATCATCATCTTTACGTTTTCACTACATCCTGAGATTTTCCCTTCGTGAGGGAAAGCCCGACGCTTGCTGTGGGAAAGCCCGACGCTTGCTGTGGGAAGAGCCGACGCTTGCTGTGGGAAGAGCCGACGCTTGCTGTGGGAAAAATCGTTCCTTGCTGTGGCATAAAATTCGCCCTCAACTGTCAATGAAATCCTCGACGGCACGAATGAGCGACGGAGCCGCGGCGGAGCCGATGTGTTTTTGCGGCGCAAGCTTTCCGCCGAGCAGCATCTCGGCCAGCTCTTTCTCGTCCATCGCCACATTCAGAACGCCCATCTTCTGGAACCTCTTTGCCGTGGCCAGCTGATGCTCGTTGCGGTGCTCTCCCAGGGCTGCTATGCGGGGGAAGATGATGATGGGTTTGTCCTTCTGCAATGCCGTCAGGATGGTTCCTATCCCAGCATGAGAAACGACGAGGCGGGCGCGGTCGAAGAGCGCGGCAAACTTGTCGGGCGGCAGGAAGTCAACCGTTTTGATATGCTGAGGCTTACAGTCGCACCCGCGGACCTGAGCGATGATTTCCTCGCCGAGTTGCGGTGCCAACTCGTCCATGATTCTGATGAGGCGGTCGAAGGGAAGCTGTGTGCCGATGGTGATTAATATCATCCTACATTTACCGTTAAACCATTTATCATTTATCCTTTAACTCCGCAGGGGAGCTTTCATCATTTCTCGTTTATCATTTTGCCCCATAGGGCCGCTTTTTATTCTTTGAGAGAGAGGACATTCCCAGCGTAGAGGATGCCCTCCCCGGCAAGTTCCTCCCATTGCGTAAAGGTCTTTGAGGCGATTTTCGATGCGATGCGGCCGCTCATCGAGAGCCTTTCCGCGTTGGCAAGGCTGTCTATCCAAATGGTTTTGCAGCCCATCAGTCTGCCGACCGCCAGGCAAACCAGCCCGGGTGCCGCGCCGGTGGTGACGATGGCGTCAGGCTTTTCCTGCCACAGGATTTTCAGTATCCTGAAGAACGATGGCAGCAGCTTCCAGGCATCCGTACGGCTGAAGTCGCTTATCAGATGGAATTTCTGCCCCTCCACCATCGTGATGCACTTGGGGTGGGTACACAGATAAACCATGTCGTAACGCTCTTCCATCGGACGCGTGATGCGCAACAACTGCACCCAGTGACCGCCTATCGAGGCTGCGGCTATGACTTTACGGCTTCGCCCTTTGGAGGCGGCGCCGCGAGCGTCAGCCAATCCTTCCTTCTTCACTTTTGCTTCTTCATTGATGGGCAATGCCGTCAGCTCGCCCAGCTTGTCGAGAAACGGCTGCGTGAAATGGCTCATGTATCCGCCGCTCGATGAGAAGGTAAGCTCTCCGAAATAGACATGCCCGTCCACCACATAGGTATCGACCCGCACCTCGGGATGGCCTGCCGAGAGCCGCGCCGCCATCTGCAGCATCTCGTCGAGACACGACGGGCGGGGCGTCGGCTGCCGTTCCCTCTGGTAATGCCTGGTGTAGCGCAGGTATTCGGGATGCGCGCGCCACTCCAAGTCATAGACGCCTATCTCGCAGTAGTACATGTCGTGCCTGTTGCTGTAGCAGATGATGAAGGCCGGTTTGCCGTCGAAGCACCATATCTTGTAATCGATAAGCGACTTGGAGCCATGCGGTTGCGTGCTGGCGTCCAACAGCTGTTCGGCGATGATGCGAGGCTTGATGAGCGAGTAGTGAGGCTCTCCCGTCAGCCTTCCGTACCTCTCTTTCATGACGGAGCGAAAGTGGCGGAGCGTCTTTTCCTTGTCCAGCAGGTCCTTGTCCGTGCACACCACCGCATCGCCGCTGCCGCCCGTGCTCTTCATGACGAACTGTCGGGGCAGGCTTTCCCAGTCGATGTCGTCCACCTTTTCCCATATCCCGATGAGGGGGATGAGGCTGGAGGCAAAGCCCGCCTCGCTGACGAACGAGCGCACGAGATACTTGTCGCTGAGCGAGGGCCACAGATGCGTGTCGCCATAGAACTTCATCCAGTTGATTTTCTCGTTGATGTCGCGCGGATGGCGGAAGTGTGGCAGCCGGCGGCACATGTAGAGGTACTTCAGCTGCGCTACCCTGAGGGGAGTCAGGATGTGCAGGCGGTCAAGCAGTCCGACGATATAGAGGATGATTCTTTTCATAATCCGATACTCCTGAGATAATCTAAGGACAGGGCTTTCTCTGCCTCGTAATTCGGCGCCTCAGCCCTGGCGTTCCTTGCCATCTGCTGCAGGTCTGCCGCTCCCGAGATGCAGCGCTCCATGGCCTCCATCAAGGCCTCGACGCTATGTACAGGATAGATGAGCCCCAGCTTCCCGTCGGCGATAGCCTCGGCATTATGCGCCCAATCGGAAGCCAGCACCGGCAGGCCTGCGATGAAGGCATCGATGAAGACGCCTGCAAAGCCTTCGCCCACCCAATACGACGGGAAGAGCATGGCATCGTATGTCGCCAGGATGTCGTAGCCCTCTCGGGTCCGCAAGTCGAGCAAGCCATGATGGGCGGCGTTCTCCAACCTGCTGATTTCCTCCTCGAAGCGTTCCCGATAGGAAGCATCCGCCTTTCCGTAGAAATCCACAGAAAATCGGTGCTGGAGGCCCTTCGCGTTGAGCCGACGGACGGCCTGCAAGATATAGTCGCACCCCTTGTCGGGCATAATCCGGCTCAAGAAGACGAAGCGCGTGATGCCACTCATCTGCCTTGCCTTCAGAGCCTTATCCAAATCCGGATAGTAGGGGATGGGCTTGAAGTTGGAAACGTATCGGGCGTTGGTCACACCGGCTTGCTCCAGTTCATCTATCATGCCGCGACATTGCACGAGATTGTATTTCACGTAGTTGAACACGTCAGCCCGGAACCTGCCCTCCCTGACGCGCCTGGCAAAGGCACCGCCCACGACCCAATGGATGATGTCGCGCCTGATGTGCATCCTTCTGAACAGCTTGAGCACTGCATAGACATTCTTGGCCGAAGTGGAGAAGATGATGGTGGCCTTGGGTTTGGTGAGCAAAGCCCACACGGCCTGCAGATAGACCCACGGATGGCGGTGCTTCTCGTAGAAGTCAAGCACGGTGACGTGGCAGTACTTCTGCAACTCGTGCGTGATGTACTGGTTCTTGGTGGTCTCACCGTCCACAGGCGCACGCCCCTGATTCACCCAGCCAACGAATATGACGTCATTCATCATTGTCACTGTCATTTATGACGAAGCCTGCTTCACCACCTTTGCCGGCACGCCAGCCACGACGGCATTGTCCGGCACGTCTTTATTGACGACAGCTCCTGCCGCGATGGTGACGTTGTTGCCTATAGTGACGGGGCCGAGGATGGTGGCTCCCGTGCCGATATAGCAGTTGTCGCCTATGATGATTTTGCAATCACCGGGACGGCTCTTACCTATCAGCACCATGGGCAGCACAGTACAGTTCTTTCCTACACAAACATATTTGCCAAAGCGCATAAACCCTGCATGAACAGGATAAAAACCGGGGCCTACCGTATTCGGCATGATGAACAATTGCGACTTAAGCTTCAGCCGCCTGTAGTTCCACCAATAGAAGAGGTAGGGAATGAGGTCGAGCGGCGAGCGGCGTTTGTTCAGGTGATACTCGTAGTGCCGTAGCGTCACCATAAACGCACGGATATAGTATTCGTCGCTACGCGTCAACCACTTGACGAATAGGCTGTTCCGCTTGCCGTACATCTCGCGGTCGGCCTTAAGATAAGCCCTAAGCTCCTCTCTTGTCTTTATCATAAATCTTGTATTGCTCAAAATACTTCGTGGCGCACCTCTCCAGGGAGTAGCCGTCCAGATAGTCGGCCTTCACCCTCTCATGCGGGATGGCGCCTTTTTCCCTGACTGCCTGCTTCACCTTCTGATAGAACTCCTCGTCGTCGAAGCTCTGTGGCATGTACCCGTTCGTGCCGTCCTGAATGACATCCACCACGCCGCCGGCAGGGGTGGAGACAGGTATCACGCCCATGGACATGGCCTCGAGAAGTGTGATGGGAAGGCCCTCCCAGTCGCTCGACATGACGTAATAGTCGGCCGCTGCCATGTAGTCGCCCACATTTTCTTTAAGTCCCAACAAGCAAATCCTTTGGCTGCCTTTCAGTTTGTCTGCCCAATGGTGATACTTGTCGCCCAATACGATGAGGAGGAAGTTGACGTTCTCCCGCTCGAGCCGCAAGAAGGTGTGGAACAACCTCTTGTGATTCTTCGGCTTAGAGTTGCGGGCGACATGGACGAACACTACGGTTTCAGCGTTCAGCTTAAGCCCGTCTATCTCTTTTTGAACATCAGGGAAACGGGGCGTCGTCTTTAGCGGTTCGCATCCGTTCGTGATGCAAATGTCGTTGTCCAGCTGATAAGCCTTGCGGTACGACTTGTGGCAAGCCTGCGATATCGTGATGGGGTGCACCTTGTTTGTCCTGAAGAGATAGCGCGCCACAACTCGTTTTATGAAGCCATAGTGGGCCACGATTCTCTCCGACATGCTGTGAATGGTGAAGATATAGGAAGGCTTGCCGAGCAGAAGTGCCGGCAGGAGGAGCAGTATCGGCGAGAAATGGGAGTGGACCACATCGGGCCGCTCTCTCCTTATCGTTTGGAAGACGCCCCAGAAAGCTTTCAGCTGCAGGCCCGATTTGCAATGAAGATTGATGAAACGCACGTTCGGAGACAAATCCTTCAGATAATGAACATTGCGAGGAATGTTTTCGTCGCGTATCGTCAACAGCACGACCTCGTCGGCCCGACCAGCAGAAAGCCAATTGCATAAGCTGACGACCAGACGCTCTGCCCCCCCAGCCCCAAGAGATTGTGCGATTTGAAGAACCTTCATTTTTATTTACGATTTGAGTAATTTACGATTTGACTATTTACGATTTACGATTTATTTACGATTTAGTAATTTAATTATTTACAGGGCGAATGCTTTCAATTTTCAATCTTCAATTTTCAATTATTATAAATCTCCACGTATTTATCTGCGATGGGCGACCATTCCATCTTTGGTTTCCACTCTTGCTCTATTGCACGCCTCATTTGCGTCAGCATTTCGGGATGCGACAGGAGTCTGCACATGGCGTCTGCCAACTCGTTCACATCGCAGGGACGCACCACCAAGCCCGTCTTCTCGTGATCCACGGCAACGCCAAGCGCCCCCACATCCGTCGCTATCATCGGCACGCCATAAGAAAAGGCCGTCTGAATCACTCCGCTTTGCGTGGCATCTATGTAGGGGCAAACCGCAAACTCGCAGGCTCCAAGCAGACCCGCCAACTCTGGTGCGCAGATGTAATGGTTCCGTATTTCTATGTAATCCGTCTGCCTATAAGGCTCTATATCAAATGGAAACTTGCCGCTGCCCACTACGACCAGCCGAACATCGGGAAAGGTGTCGTGAACTTTTCTCATGGCTTCCAGGAGATATTCCACACCCTTATACTCCGCAATGATACCGAAGAAGAGGACAAACGGCCTTGCCACCTTGGCTGGGACTGGCTCCACGGAAAGGATGCTGCTATACATGCCCAGCTTGTTGATGAAAATATGACTGGAGGGAATCTTGTAGTATTCGCGGAACTGAGTCGCTTGCTTGTTGTTGAGCAGGACCAGTCGGGAAATCTGCCTGAAGGCTTCCTTCCTGCAATTCTCGGCCTGCCGCGATATTTTTCCCGAATGCGGGAAGGGGTCGTGGACGGTCAGCACCAGCTTCTTCTTCACCCAATACAGCAGTTTCTGAGTGAGATAGGGCGGCTTCGTCAGATGGATGACATCTGGCTGCTGCCTGATGAAGTGCAGCATGAGCCTCGCCATCAGCAAGAGGTTGAAGGGATGGTATTTCTGCTTGTATTTCTGATTGACGACATAGACTTTCGACAAGTCCAGGACTCCCTCGTAGGCCAGGAACTCCTTGTAAATCTGGCTGGCAGGGAAGATGCCCGTATGGGGGTACAGCGTCTTGATGTCAATCAGGGTAGACCGCTTGCTGAACGACGCTATCGAGATGTAGTATCTCACGTCATGTCCCTTCCGCTGCAGCTCCCCAATCAAAGGGAAATCGCAGTCCGCAAAACATGTATGACTATAGTAGATGATTCTCATGTATTTGCTACTATAAATTAAGAATTAAGAGAGAAGAATTAAGAATTTGCTGCCGCGATTAATAATGAATTAAGAATTATGAATTATGAATTTTCTTCTGCAAAGGTACGGAAAAAAAGGCAAAGCGCAAAATAAAACACGAAAGAAAACTATCGTGAGCAAAGAAATGAAAGAGCGGAAGCGAAGGCATGCAGGGTGCTTTTTGCAGTCAGGCCGTGCGCTTTCCCGTTTCTCAGCCAATAGAAGAGGCGGGATGGCTCGTTTATCATGTCCTTTCGGACGATGCTGTAGCGTTTCCTTTCGAAATGGCTCTCCATCTGCTCCTTTATGAGCTCCAGCAGGCGGCGGTCTGCCTCGGTGAGAGTCGCGGGGGCGATGCCGGCTATGTAGCCGCTTATCCATCTCTGCTCACCCCCGACGGCCTCCATCTTCACCTTTCCGCTCCCCGATTTGGAGATTGTGAGCGAGTTGATGCGATACTGAAAACAAGGCGTCTGCGTGTTCGCTATGCCGCGCGGCGTAGCAGCCCGTATGGCACTTATGTCGTCGCTGCCCCAAGCCATCGGCAGGAAGTAGAAGCCGCCCTCGCTGCGCAGGTCAGCCGTCTTGAAGCAGAAGTCGCCGATGAATTGCCGCCCTCGCCCATTCCATCGATGATAGAGCAGGGAGAGAGCCGTCTCGTACTCGGGTCGGAGGGCTGTCTGCTCTGCGACATTCCCCCGTTCGTCGATAATTTCCGTGTGGGCATGGAAGACTTTCAGGGCGGGATATTTCCCTATCAGCCTGGCATATTCTTCCAGGCAGCAGGGCAGCAGGCGGTCGTCGTCGCCCATGCAGATGATGTAATCGCCCCGTGCCCGGTCGAGGCATTTGTTCCAGTTGGCGACCACATCGACGGCCCCGATATTGCGCGCATTCCTATGGTAATGCAGACGGGAATCGTTGTAGCCTGCCACGATGGTCCCCAGTTGCTCGGACGAGGCATCGTCCACGACGACTACCTCGAAGCGGGGATAGGTCTGCGCAAGGCAGCTGTCCAATGCCGCCCCGAGGAAAGCCCCCTTGTAGGCCGGAATAGCTATGGTGAAGAAAACGTCGCTCATCTTAATTTCCTGCAAATTTACGACTTTTCCCTGTTTCCTGCAAGAGAATGAGCGAGAAAGTGGTTTTAGCGGAAAAGCGTCCGCAGGAATTCATTTCCATTTTATCTTCCACCTCAGCTTCCATCGCTTCCTGCTTTCCCCCTCTTCCCTTCGCCTTCTTTCCTCTTCCAACTTCCAGCCCATCATTTCCCTGTACCTGCTGATATGCAGGTCGCACATATATATGATACAGCACCACATGAAATAGTGTAGCGGGCCGTACATGGGGAATATCATGAGAGACATGATGGTGGTATATACGACAAACATGCGAATGTAGGAGGGAACCACCTTCTGCCTAGCGAAGTATAGGTTGAGCAGCAGGGCGTAGCAGGCCAGGGCATAGGGGATGCCGTAGTTGTACATGGCTCCGATGAAACCCACGTCGCTTACGAAATAGTGGCTCTCCATCAGCTCTATGCTCAGCTTCTGATATGCCCCGGAGGTCGGTATGCCGTGCCCAACAAGCATGGCTTTTACCGACGACAGGGTCTCGCTGAGGAAATATTTTCCCGAGACAAAACGGATGTAGTCGGAGGTCAGCTCCTCGCGGGTCTTTTCCATCAGGCTGCCGAAAAGCTGCTCGGAGTAGGCTATTATGAAACCTACGATGAAGATGCCGATGAAGAAGTTCCAAACCTTCAGCCTCTCCTTGTTCATGAAATAGGAAAAGATGAAGGTCAGCAAAAAGGCTATGATGACCTGTCGCGTCAGCGTCAGATAGATGGATACGAACATGAGGAAGAAGAGCGTCAGCGTCGTCTTTAGCGGCAGATTCTTGTTCTTCACCCATATTACGAATGCCGCAAAGGCGGTGAAGTAGCCGTTGAACCCCATCCTGAACCGCCACAAGCCGTTGCGCCTGCTGACAAGCACTTCGTCGAACCCGCTGCTGTCCTCCAAGAAGGCTCCGAAGAGGACTTTGGGGTACGTAAACTGCTGTATCACCTGCACAGCCAGGGTAAACAAGGCGATGTAGAAGAATATCCTCATGATGCTGCCTTCCTTCATCTTAAAGCGGTGGAGCAGGAAATAGGACAGCCAAATCAGCGACGGAAGGGTTGCCTTGAATCCGTCGAATATGGGTTGGCCGTATTCGGTGGATGAGTATATGATGGAGAGGAAGGGGTAGAGAGCCAGGAAAAGCACGTAGTAGCGAAAGTGCTGACGGGCGGTCAGTCTGCACTTCAGGAAGAAGATGATGACAATAAAGATAGACATTACGACCAGAGGGGTTCTGCCATGCAGGGGCCATTTCATGCAGTTCAAGCCTTTTGAAAGCATGAGAATCACGAGCATCAGAATCGTATATTGCGATGCCCGGCCCTTCCCGAATAGTCTGCTAATTACTGCCATCGAGGGATTTACGATTATTTAATTTACGATTTGACAATTTACTATTTACGATTTATTTACTATTTGACTATTTTACTATTTAATCCCCCATCCTATTCCCCCCTCCTTGGGAGGGGTTGGGGGAGGCTGTCATTTACGATTTAGCCATTTGGTAATTTATTCTCCCCTCCTTTGGAGAGGTCAGGGGGAGGCTGGTTATAGCAGCCGGTACGTTTTGCCCTTGAACTCGTATCTCAAATCTCTTGGACGTTCGCCCACTTTTCTTGCCGGAATTCCTGCCACCACATCATACGGGGCGACATCCTTGGTGACTACGCAGCCGGCACAGCAGACGGCGCCTTCACCTATGTTGACTCCCGTCAAAATGATGACGTTACTGCCTATCCATACTCTATCGCCTACCATGACGGGACGGGTCTTTTCCGCTGTGCTCCTGAAGTACGGGTCACGGTAGTCGTGTTCACCCGAATAGATGGATACATTCGATGAGATGTTCACGTTCTTGCCGATGGTAAGTCCGCGCTGAGCTGCCAGCAGGGCATTGTCGCCGATAATGGTGCCCGCACCGACCTTCAGCTTGTGAATGCCGCGTATCTCCGTGCGGAAATGGAACACCGCATCTTTTCCAATCTCGGCGCCGAGAGCCCTGTAAACCCAGCGACGCAAATGATGAGAAGGAATCAGACCTATATGGTACAGCATATAGCGCTGCCAGCCCTTCCTGAACAACTTCTCCCACCATTTGTAGGGCAAGCAGACGCATCGTGCCCAAAAGGGAGCGGACTGCATGCCCGGGTATTTTCTCCTTAACCTGAAATATATGACTTGGAAAGGAAACACCAGGAGCATCACTACCCACTTCAAATAGAGCAAGCCCAATAGGGCAAATATTATGATGAATTCTATTCGCATCTCAAATAAATTTCTTCAGTTTTCTCATCTTCCATATCACAAAGGCCACTGGCATCAGCAAGCGGGAAAGGAGGTCGGCATGCAGAACCGATTCTCTCAGCCTGGAGTCTTTCTTTTTGAACGAACGCATCAGGATAAGAATCCTTACCCGTACCGCCTCGGCGAAAGACAGTTTCTTGCACTTTCCCGTGACTATCATCAGGGCATAATGATGATATACGTCTCTTACCATTTGTCGTATTACCAGCTTTTTTGACCTGATTAGTCCCGAATCAAGCGAGCGATAGGAGGCCATCACTTCGGGCAACCAGATGAAATCTCCAATCAGGGCAGCTGCCATCGTCCTGCTGAAATCGAGCCAATGGTGAGGGCAGGACTGGTAGGCTTCCGTCTGCCATATCCGGTTGCGATACATGGTGGTGAGCGTCATCACATAGTTCCCGCGACGCAGCAGCGTGGGCAGGTTGTCGCCCGAATGCGAGTGCTTGTGGAACGTCTCTATCAGAGACCTTTTGCAAGGCTTGCCGTCTGCATCCACGATTCTGAAGTTCGTGAAGGCCATGACGGCACGGGGATTGGCGTCGAGCGCATCAGCCTGCAGCTGCAGTTTCCGGGGCTCGGTCCAGCTGTCGTCGCCCTCGCACATCGCCATATAGTCGGCCGAATCGTACCAACGGCTCATGTAGGGCAATGTCGATTTCTTAGCTGTGAAATGGTTATATTTCAGCAGCAGCACCGCAAAATGGCAGTTGGCATTCTCCTTGTGGCGGGCAAATGCGAGGCGATAGTCGGCGGTCTCCTCCGTTTGCTCCACGGAAAAGTGTGCCTGCAAGTATTGGGCGATGACGTCCTGCTCTCCGTCGATGCTTGCATCATCGATGATGGTACAGACAAAAGGGAAGGACGTCTGCTGCATACAGAAGCCGTCCATGGCCTGCACAATGTAGGGAGCATGGTTGAAGGTCGGGCAAAGCACGATTACCTTATGTCTTGTCTGTCCGCTCATTATTCTTTCTTTTTTCTCAGCATATCAATGATTTCGTTGTACTCGTTATGATTGAACGCCCTGCAAATGGTGAAGAACACCACCGCTCCCACAGCCATCTGCAGCGGCAAGATAACCCAATAGGAGAGCGACAGGTATTTCAGGAACCACACCGACAGGGCGACTGCTGCCGCCACGCCGAACGACGGGGCGACGTCCTTGATCTGCATCCACGAGCCATAGCCCAGGAGCCGCCCGGAATAGTGGGAGTTGAGGAAATACGACGCAATGCCCACCACGATGTTGGCGTAGAGCATGGGCATGATGCCCACGAAGGCACCGATGAAGAGCGGGCCCAGGGCGATGATTTTCTTGACGACTTCGAGGCCGAGGAACAGGTCGCTGCGCCCCTGCACCTGCAACATGTTCAGGTTGATGGCATGAAGGGGATAGAGCGTGCTGTTGAGGCAGATGAGGGGCAGATAGGTCGAAGCCTCGTGCCATTTAGGTCCGATCATGCAATAGATGAGTGGCTCGCTGACGGCTCCGAGGAAAAGCAGCGTCACAGCCGTGATGAACATGCTGGTGCGGATAATGCGGCGATAGGCACTTACCATACGTTCGGGATCGTCCTGTATGCTGCTCAGCACGGGATAGGTGACGCGTTGCACCACCATCGTCAAGTTCTGCGAAAAGAGCTTTGCATAGTGCTGTCCGCGCGTGTACTGCCCCAATGTGGCGGGATTGTAGAACTTGCCCACCACGACCTGATAGAGTTCCTTCCAGACGGCATCGAGCAGGGCGCTGAGCATCATTTTCCAGCCGAAGCCAAACAAATCGTGAAAGCTGGCCACGGAAAAGCTGAGGCGAGGCAACCACCTATTATATATATATAGTTGTGTGGTGCTCAGCACGTGCGATGCCAATTGCTGAGCCACCAGCGCCCACACGCCAAAGCCCAGCAGAGCCATCGCGATGCCGACGATGCCGCTCACGGCAGACGACACGAGCGTGATTTTCGTCTGCGTCTTGAAGTCAATGCGTTTCGTCAGCCTTGTCTGCTGCACCAAAGCCAAAGCGCCTATGACAAGTCCCAAGGAGGATACGCGCACCAGTGCCACCAACTCGTCGCGCCCAAAGAACTCGGCTATCAGGGGCGCGCAGACGAATATGAGGGCGTAGAGGAACAGACTCATTGAGAGGTTGCAGATAAAGACGGTATTGAAGTCGTCGTCTGTGGCATCCTTCTTGCGTATCAAGGCAGTGGTGAAGCCGCCATTGACGAGAGCTGTGCAGACCACGGTGAAGATGCCGACCAAGCCCAGCAGACCGTAGTCGTCGGGCGACAGCAGACGTGCCAGCACAATGCCTATCACGAACTGTATGCCGTAGCGGGCCGTGTTGTCGAGTGCCGACCAGGCCAGGCCGTTTACCGTCTTATTCTTCAGCGTCTCTGCCATATTCTATCTCCTCATTTTTATCAACCGCCTTTCCGTTGCTGCTCGCCAAGCATACTCCATCGGCCCATAGCGGAAGTGTTGCAACCAAACGTAACTGACGACGGCTTGCACCACGAAGATGCCCCAGCACAGCAGCACCACGCCCCAAAGGCTGTAGGGCAGCGCGCCCCTCGTGAACTGCCATATCAGGCAGACGCCCATGATGCCCTGCATCGAGTAGTTGGTCAGCCCCATCCTGCCGTAAGGCTCCAGCAGCCGAAGCCACGACTGCGCGGCAGGGCTGTGATAATAGACATAGATGACCGTAGAGGCGTAAGCGAATGTCGAGGCATACTTGTTAATCAGGAACATGAGGCTCCTCAGCACGCCTGTCTCGAGCAAAGCGAACGAGACGAGATAGATGCCCCAGCACATCAGCAGGGCTTTAAGGGTCACCACCTCTTCCAGCCGCTGTATGAACCCCTTGACGGCCAGCCAATATCCCAACACGAAGAGGGCGAACGGGCCGAAGATGCCGCGATTGAAGATGACTCTCAGGTAGTCCTGTACGGCATAGGGATAGGACACTATGTCGGAGAAGCGCTCGGCCATGTACCTGTTTGTCCCGCCGGCACCGAAGAGCTGATTCCCCAGTTTCAGTTTGTGAAGCTCTGCCGTGGCGAGCACCAACAGGAGGAAAAGAGTCAGGATGTACCGAGGCTTCATATACCTCACGGGCACCAGCACCATGCCGCACAGCCCGAACCACATCAGGGCGTCGTAGGTGAACAGTAGCTTGGCGGCAAGCCCTATCAGCAGCAGCAGGAAGCAACGCCACAGGAATTTCATGCTCGTGTTTTGAGGATTCTGCAGAATCAGACAGAAACTCACGCCAAAGAGCACGCAGAAAATCGTGTAACTCCTGCCATAGACGAAGGTACTGATGAACCACGCCAGGTGCTCGTCGATGCCGACGGCAGGTTCCAGCACGCCTCGCCCGAAGCCATCGAAGGCATGTTCCGTGATAATCCCTAAGAGGGTCAACGCACGCAGCGCATCGATGGAAGTGATACGTCTTATTGTCTCAATTTTCAATCTTCAATCTTCAATTTCGAAATCTTCAATTTTCAATTTTCAATGTCTTATGCACTCCACTACTTTCTCTACCTCCGCCGCCGTCAGCTCGTGGTGTATGGGCAGGCAAATCACTTCGTCGGCCAGCCGCGTGGCAACGGGCAGGTTCTGCGTTGCGGCGCTTTCGAGCGAGCGATAGGGGGCAAAGGTGCTGATGAGCGGATAGAAGTACCGCCGCCCGTAGATGCCGCATCGCTGCATTCGCAGATAGAGTTCGTCGCGCGACATGCCGTATTCCTCCGCCCTCACGAAGATGGGGAAATAGCCGTAGTTGTGGCGGACACCCGGCTGGTCTTCCCAGAACGTGATGCCCCGCACGCCGCGCAGTTTCTCTCGATAAGTAAAAGCTATCTGACGACGGGCCTCGATGCTTGCATCCACATAGCGCAGATTCAGCAACCCGTAGGCGCTACGCACCTCGTCCATCTTGGAATTGATGCCCGGCATCACCACCTCCGTCTCGCCCGCAAAGCCGAAGTTCTTCAGGTAGTCAATCTGCCGCTTCGTTTCTGCGTCGTGCATCACCATGGCACCTCCCTCGATGGTGTTGAACACCTTTGTGGCATGGAACGAAAGGGTGGCCACGTCGCCTGCCTGCAGTATGCTCTCCCCGTCCTTCTCCACGCCAAAGGCATGCGCCGCGTCGTAGATGACGCGCAGCCCGTGCCGGTCGGCTATCGCCTGTATGGCATCGACGTCGCACGGACAGCCATAGACGTGGACGGGCATGATGGCGGAGGTCTGCGGGGTAATGGCGGCCTCTATCCGCTCGGGGTCGAGGCAGCCCGTCCGCTCATCGACATCGACGAACACGGGTTTGATGCCGTTCCACCACAGAGCGTGAGTCGTGGCCACGAAGGAATAGGGGGTCGTGATGACTTCGCCCGAGATGTGCAGGGCCTGCAGGGCTGTGATGAGGGGCAGCGTGCCGTTGGTGAAGAGGCTCACATACGGCACCTTCAGGTACTCGGCCAGAGCCGCCTCCAGCTGCTGGTGGTAGGTGCCGTTATTGGTTATCCAGCGACGGCTCCAGATGTCTTCCAGCATGGCCGTGAACTCGTCGAGCGGCGGCAAAAGGGGTGACGTCACCTTGATGCCGTCGCCTGCCATCATCTTCTGTAATAGCTCATCCATCTCTCTCTACTTGTATTCTGTCGGGCTACATTGCCCGCAAGTTGGCGACAAAGATACTAATAATGTTTGAGATATTCACTCTTTTGAGTGAAAAAAACATAAACAAGGCAAAAAAAGCGCCACAGGAGGGAATTGCATATCCCTCGTGTGGCGTTGCCATTTCCTTGCTGTAGCGTCGGCCGTTCCTTGCTGTGGGAAGAGCCGTTCCTTGCTGTGGCGTCGGAAGTTCCTTGCTGTAGCGTCGGAAGTTCCTTGCTGTAGCGTTTTTATTTCCCTCGTAAGGGGGTATTATTTCACAGTCCAGATGTCGTTCGTCTCGAGCAGTTCGGCGAAGTTGTGGTACTTCTTGGCTGCCTTCACCTCCGCGATTTGCTGCCATACGCTATCGTCGTATGTGGGAGCTTCGACGTCACGAATCACGCCGAGCGCCACGGGCCATTCCATCTCGGCAAGCTTCAGCTGCAGGGTGTTGTCCTCGCACTTCGCGTCGTGGACCAGCACGTCGGCCTCCGTGTAACCGTCTTCGCCAAGCTTTACGGGCTTTATGTTGAAGCCATCCTGCACGATGCCGTACTCGTTGTTCTCTCCGAAGAGCATCTTCTCGCCGTGACGGAGGTAGATGGCATTCTTGGCACGTCCCTCCTTCGAATACACCGCATCGTGCGTGCCGTTGTTGAAAATCACGCAGTTCTGCAGGATTTCGCAGACGCTGGCACCCTTGTGATTGTAGGCCGCCTTGAGCACCTCGATGGTGCCCGGGGCGTCGGTGGCAACGGCGCGGGCAAAGAAATGGCCTCTCGCTCCGAAGCAAAGCTCGGCAGGGCGGAAGGGGTCTTCCACCGTGCCATAGGGCGACGACTTGCTGACAAAACCGCGCGGGCTGGTGGGGCTGTACTGTCCCTTGGTCAGGCCATATATGCGGTTGTTGAGCAGAATCATGTTGAGGTTGATGTTGCGACGGTTGGCGTGAATGAAGTGATTGCCTCCGATGGCCAGTCCGTCGCCGTCGCCGCTCACCTGCCATACGGTCAGGTCGGGGTTCGCCACCTTACAGCCGGTCGCAATCGCCGCAGCGCGGCCGTGGATGGTATTCATGCCGTACGTCGCCATGTAGTGAGGCAGACGGCTGGAGCAGCCGATGCCGCTGATGACGGCAGTCTGCGACGGCGCTACGCCAATCTCAGCCATCGCCTTGTGCAGGCTGGCGAGGAAGAAGTGGTCACCACATCCCGGACACCACCGCGGCTGTCCTTTCTTGAAATCATTATTCGTATATGCCATAATACTTGGTTTTTATTCTTATATAACAACCTTATATAACAACGGATTTTACGGATTTAACGGATTATTGTCTTACAATTTCGAGGTGTTTCAACAACGGATTAAACGGATTTCTATTGTATGGGGAAACGTTCTTTTACGCGTATCTTAAACATTGCACCAATAAGAGATTATGAATCATTACAAGGGATAAATCCGTGCAATCCGTTTAATCCGTTGTTTTTATTACCTATCTAATAGTTTTGTAAACGCGTTGACGAGTTCGGCGACTTTGAAGGGCTGGCCTTTTACTTCATTATATTGTGCGGGGACGAAGCCGTCGACTTTCATGCGGAGCCAGCCGGCGAGCTGTCCCATGTTCTGTTCGGCGACCACTACCTTCGGGTAGCGACGCAGGACCTGTGCTGTGTTCGCGGGCAGAGGATTGATGTAGCGGAAGTGCGCGAGAGCAATCTTCTTGCCCTGGGCACGCAGTTCGTCCATCGCGGCATGCAGGTGGCCGTAGGTGCCGCCAAAGCCCACGATGAGCAACTCGGCATCATCCTTGTCGCCGAGCACCTCGAGGTCGGGCACGGGGATGGCGTTTATCTTCGCCTGGCGCTTACGTGTCATCAGGTCGTGGTTCTCGGGATTCGTGCTGATGGCACCCGTCTTATCGTCCTTCTCGAGACCTCCGAGGATGTGCTCGAAGCCTTCGCGGCCGGGCACGGCCCAGTAGCGAACGCCCTCTGCATTACGCATATACGGCGTCCACGAGCCTTTCAGTTCCTCGGGGACATACGGGGGATTGATGGCGGGATACTCATCGAGATTGGGCAGCTTGAAGGCAGCGGAGCCGTTGGCAACGTAGGCGTCGGTCATGAGAATGACGGGCGTCATGTGCTCCAACGCCATCTTCGAGGCCGCGTAAGCCATTTCGAAGCAGTCTGTCGGGCTTGCGGCAGCGACGACGGGCATCGGGCTCTCGCCGTTCCTGCCGAATAGCGCCTGCAGCAGATCCGTTTGTTCGCTCTTCGTGGGAAGGCCTGTAGCGGGTCCTCCTCGCTGTACGTCGAGCACGACAATCGGCAGTTCCATGATGACGGCAAGGTTCATCGCCTCGCTCTTGAGACAAATGCCGGGGCCGCTCGTGCTGGTCACGGCGAGTGCGCCTGCAAAGGAAGCGCCTACTGCCGAAGCACAGCCGGCTATCTCGTCCTCGCATTGAACGGTAATCACGCCGAGACTCTTGTGCTTCGACAACTCGTGGAGGACGTCGGTGGCAGGTGTGATGGGATAGGAGCCGAGGTAAAGCTTGAGTCCAGCCTTCTCGGCGGCAGCGATGAAGCCATACGCTGTGGCCTTGTTGCCCGTGATGTCCATATAGCGTCCGGGCACTTTGTGCTTGGTCTCGATGCGATAACGGCCCGCCACGCTCGAGTGCGTGTTGTGGCCGTAGTCATAGCCTGCCTGGATGACTTTGATGTTTGCCTCGGCCACTTCCGGCTTCTTGGCGAACTTCTCGCGAAGGAAGTTGAAGGCGACGTCGAGGTCGCGGTCGAAGAGCCAGCACACGAGGCCGAGCGCGAACATATTGCGGCACTTACTAACACTCTTGGCGTCCATTCCGCTGTCTGACAGGCAATCCTTCACCATACTGGTCAATGGGCAGGCAATCACGCGGTCTGGGTCGATGCCCATCTCGCCGAGGTAGTCGGCGGTTTGATACTGAGCCTTTTCCAAGTCTTTAGGTCCGAAGCTGTCGGTATCGATGATGATAGCGGCATCGGGTTTGGCGTAGCGATACTGCGTCTTGAGTGCTGCGGCATTCATTGCCACGAGGACGTCGCAGAGGTCGCCGGGCGTATAGACCTGTTCGGCACCGATGTGAACCTGGAACCCGCTGACGCCGGTGAGCGAGCCTTGCGGCGCGCGGATGTCGGCGGGGTAATCCGGGAACGTACTGATACTGTTGCCCACGGTGGCGCTTACCGTAGAAAAAATATTTCCGGCGAGCTGCATGCCATCGCCGGAATCACCAGAGAACCTTACTACTACAGATTCTTTTTCCTTTATTTCCATATGTTAACTATGAATCCTTAACTTTGAATTATGAACTCTAAAGCAAGTACTCCCGAGGGGAATCGAACCCCTATCTAAAGTTTAGGAAACTTCTATTCTATCCGTTGAACTACAGGAGCATCAGGGCATCAGTTTGCCCGTCTGTTTAAATTCGCGTGCAAAGGTACGACAAAATAATTAAAAATGAAAGATTAAATGGGAAAATTTAAGTAACGAACGGTGAAAAATGTTCGTTAATTATATAATAATGACAAATTGAAGATTATCAGATTGTCAAGTCTACGCGTCGATTTGCTTACTATTTGCTATTCCGGTTTCAGACGCAATACGAGGCAAAATAGAGTGGAAAACGTCGCAAAAACCTGCTCGACACGTCGCGAGGACCGACGCCACACGTTGCGAAGGCGAACGCTACGTGTTGCGTTGGCCAACTCAACACGTGGCGTTTGGCCTTTCTGCACGTCGAATCGAACGATGAAATGGCCCAAAATCACCGTTTTCTTGTCCTATTTTCACCCTTTTCACGAGTCAAATCGGGTGCCGGAAATCGTAAGTCTCATTGCCTCAAAGAGATACGAAATCCCAGAAAAGCGGGGTTCTTTTTGGCCTCGACACGCCGCGGGCATTTTCGCGAGATTCTCAGAGGGTCGCGAGAAAGCAAGATGTAAGCAAACACCATACTTTTGCTGACAAATTGTAATATTTCACGGAGTCGCTTATTTTCTTTTATGACTAAAAACATATCGTTTTACTTTATTTATCCAAAGATTTTGCATATCTTTGCAAGGCAGTTTGTACAAATAACTATTTTATATGAAAGCAAGACAGACAAAACGGCTGGTCGGAGGCCCCGTCGTGGGGCTTGCCCTGGCGGCGCTGCTCCTGGCGTTTCCCGCCTCAGCCTCCCCTACCCCCTCCGTAGGAGGGGAGGACGGACCTTCACAGGTCGTGCAGAACGACGAGCCACAAAAGGCGAAGCGGAAAATCAGCGGACAACTCCTTGACGAACAGGGCGAACCGCTCATCGGAGCCAGCGTCTCCGTCAAAGGCACCAGCGAGAAAGCCATCACGGACCTCGACGGAAATTATACTATCATGACCGGCGAGGACGCTCCCGTGCTGGTCTTCTCCTACATGGGTTACGCGACGAAGGAAGTCGCCCTCAGTCAAAATTCAATGGTCAATGGCGGGTGGTCAATGGTCAATGTGGAAATGTCGGAGGACACGGCGCAACTCGACGAGGTCATCGTCACGGCCCTCGGCATCAAGCGTGAGAAGAAGATGCTCGGCTACGCCGTTCAGGACCTCAAGAGCGAGCAGCTAAACCTGACCGGCGACCCCTCGGTGACGTCCGCCCTCTCAGGCAAGATCGCCGGCGTCGAGATGAATACGGCTCCCACGGGACTGGGCGGCTCCACGAAGATAACCATCCGCGGCAACTCGTCCCTGACGGACAACAACCAGCCGCTCTGGGTCGTGGACGGCGTGCCATTCTCCGACAACCAGACGAGCGACGTGACGGCTTACGGCGGCTACGACAGGGGCGGAACCGTTTTCGACCTTAACCCCGAGGACATCGAGTCGATATCCGTACTGAAAGGACCTAATGCGGCAGCCCTCTACGGCGCACGCGCCGGCAACGGCGTCATCCTCGTCACCACGAAGAAAGGCGCGAAGAAGGACGGTTGGGGCATCAGCTACTCCGGCTCCTTCACCTGGAGCCAGGCTGCGGAAACCATCAAATTGCAGAACAAATACGGTCAGGGCAGCAATGGCGAAAAGCAGTACATCTACGGCGAAGACGGAGAGAAGGTCCGCATGACGGGCGAGAACTCCTTCGGCCCCCTGCTCGACGGGGTCAGCGATTACACCTGGAACGGCACTCAGATACCTTACCAGGCCTACGGCAACAAGCTGACCGACTACTTCAAAACAGGCTTCTCGCACTTCCACTCCGTCAGCATGGGCAAGCAGACCGAGTCGTCCCACTTCCGCCTCTCCTTCGGATACAACGACAACCGCGGCATGTTCAAGGACGAAAGGCTGAACAAGATGACCATCGACCTCAACGCGGGCCAGCAGATCAACAAATGGCTCTCGGTGGACGGCAAGATATCTCTGTCGAGGACAAAGGCCGACAACCGCCCGCAGACAGGACTCTGGGGCGAGGTCGGGCAGTTGCTCCTCATCCCGGCAAACGTCCGCCTCTGCGACCTGGCACAGTACAGCACCCCGCTCCGCCCGCACCAGAACTGGTTCGGACCTGACCAGCACTACAGCAACCCATATTACATCCGCCACCAGATGCAGAACAGCGACGAGCGCCTACGCGCCTTCGGCTACTTCGCAGGCAATCTCGACATCAAGCCCTGGCTGAAGTTCCAGACGAAATATGCCTTCGACTACTACCGCACACGCATTAAGGAGACCAACCTCGGCCTGGCGGACCAAGCCATCACTACAGGCGACGACACCTGGCAATCGAAACTCACCGAGGACGGCATGTACCGGGGCGAGACGAATCATTTCGAGCACAACATCTCCGCGATGTTTCTCGGCGACTACACCCTCAGCGACAATTGGCGCTTCGGTTACACCCTGGGCGGCAACATCATGTTCCAGAAGTACGAACTCCTCGGGGCGTCCGTGCAGAACATGCTCGTCAAGGACACGTGGCTCTTCAATACCGCCGAGCGCCTCAACAGCGCGACGGACGTCGGCAGCGACAGGGCGATGTACTCCATCTTTGCCTCCGCACAGGTCGCCTTCAGGGAGTACCTCTCGCTCGACCTCACCGCGAGGAACGACTGGTCGTCCACCCTGCCCTCCAGCAACCGCTCGTTCTTCTACCCGTCTGCTTCGCTGAGCTACATCTTCTCTGATTTCATGAGCTCCATCAACAAGCCGCTGCCGCGGTGGGTTACTTTCTCGAAGCTCCGCCTCTCGTGGGCCCAAGTCGGAAAAGACCCGGAGCCCTACAACCTCTATAACACGCAGCTGTACAGCTTCTCGAATGGCGTCCGCCAGTCCGCCGTGCAGACCATCAAGATGAACAACAATCTGAAGCCCGAGATCAAGTCCTCCTACGAGGTGGGCCTCGACATGAAGTTCCTGCAGAATCGTCTCGGCTTCGACTTCACATACTATTACAACACGACGAAGAACCAGGCGATGCTGGTCGACGCCTCGTCTCCGTGGAGCCAGCAATGGGTAAACGCGGGCAAGATCAGCAATAAGGGCATCGAGTTCACACTCTACACGACGCCCGTCAAAACAAAGGACTTCACCTTCGACCTCAATTTGAACCTCGCTCACAACGTCAGCAAAGTCGATGAGCTGGCCGATGGCGTGAACCGCATCTACTTTGCCGGCGACTCGCACATGCCCGTCAAGGTCGGCGCCGTCAAGGGTGGCAAGCTCGGTGACATCTATGCGAACAAGCTCATGAAACGCGATGCGGCAGGCAACGTCATACTCGACGCCAACGGACTGCCTCAGCCCGAGACAGGCGGCGGCAACCAAGAGCAATGGCTTCTCGACCACCCAATCGGCAACATCCAACCTAAGCTCTTGATGTCCCTGATGCCCACCTTCAACTATCGCGGCATCATCCTCTCGGGCTTGATCGACGCGAAGATAGGCGGCGACATCGTAAGCGTGTCCGAGGGCATGGCGACGATGGTGGGCACGTCAGAGCGTACGCTCGACCGCGACTTCCCCAACGCCCAGCGATACTATCAGACGATAGGCCTCTACTCTTCAGAACAAGGCTACGCCGAAGAGTTTGTGCACGACGCCTCCTTCGTCAAGCTGAAGGAGCTTTCCATCGGTTACGACTTCCCGAAGAAGCTGTTCCTGAAGACGCCGCTTACTTCCCTGCGACTCTCTTTCGTAGCACGCAATCTCTGTTTCCTCATGAAGAACGCGCCCGGCAATCCCGAGGGAGGCTACGACACGACGATGTTCTCGCAGGCTCTCGACTTCCTATCCGTGCCGTATGCACGCACTTATGGACTCACCGTTAACTTGGGATTTTGAATAATTGATAATAAGAAATAGATAATCGACATGAGACACCATATATATAATAAGGTAAGGCAGACCGTTCTGAAAGCCCTCGTCCTCGGAGGCGTAATGGGAGGCGGCCTCTCCTCCTGCTACGACCTGACCGAGATGAGTCACAATCCATACGCCCTGGAAGGCAGCACGGGAGCGGCAAGCGGTGAGGTGACGGATGTGGACGACAACTCAAAGTACGCCGACATCAACCTCAGCTATGCCGTCACGGCTGAGGACTCGGCCTATTGGAAAGAGTATATCAGCGCCGTGCCTAACGACCTGCGCTCCTTCCTCTATCAGAGCTACTACTCCCAGTACCAGCGAGCCACGAACCTCACCCACGACGTGTATTCCGGCTACGGTGCTTACAACCAGCCGAAGCACATGAATGGCTCGCCCCGCTACGGCTACACGGACGGATGGTCGGCATACCGATGGGAGGACTTCTACAACCAACGCTGCACGGAGTACCGCAACATCCTGCGCGCCCTGAAATTCAACGACACGCCCGAGCGCTACAGGAACATGTTCTACAAGGTGCGCATCTACATGGCTTTCGTGCTGCTGGCACATACCGACACCTACGGCGACATGCCCTGCAAGGAGTACGTGCAGGCCAAGATTCCTGAGGAGAACAACGTGGCCTACAACACGCAGGAGGAGGTGTACGACTGCATGTTCCGCATGCTCGAACAGGCCGTCGATTCCATCAAGCCGAACGACGAGAGCCAGTACAACATCACGGACGACGACATCTGCTACTTTGGCGACGACCTGAAATGGCTTCGCTTCGCCAATACCTTGCGCCTCCGCATGGCGCTCCGTATCTCAAACGTCGACCCCGAGCGCGCCAGGAAGGAGGGCGAGGCTGCCCTCTCGAACCAGTACGGCCTGCTTGAGTCGAACGACGACAACATGCAGACGGTCCCCAAGTATGCGCCCGTGAGCATCGGCGGCGAGGATGCCGGCGGCGACGAGAACGGCATGGCGATGTGCTCGGTGGCCTACGGCGGCGAGTTCGTCCTGTCGTGGGACATGGAGCAGTTCTACAGGAACCTCTCGACGGGCGGTGCCGAGTACACCATCAAGACGGGTCGCACGGGCTCTACGACGAAGGTCATCGACCCGCGCTGCCTGAAGTGCTGGTACAGGGCTAAGATGACGTCCGAGACCCTTGCCGCCGGCGAGGAGTCGCTCCGCGAGGACTATGTGGGCTGCCATCGCAATGCGCAGGACGATGCCGTGTCGATGTCGGTCCTCAACTACAGCTTGACCAAGACGCAGCCAAAGCCTCAGTCGAAGGACCTGAACCCCGACTTCTACTTCAACTACTGCCGTCCGCACGTCTGGCTCAGCTATGCGGAGAGCCTTTTCCTCAAGGCCGAGGCGGTGCTTCGCGGCTGGAGCGGCGAGGGCCTTACCATGAGCGTCGAGGAGTATGTACGTGCCGGCATCCAGGCCTCGATGGACCACTACGAGGTGGATGCAGCCGAGGCGCAGTCGTATATTGAGGGCGTCGTCTGCTTCAACGACGGAACGTTCCAGAGCGGCGACAACGAGCGCATCCTCGAAGCACTTATCACCCACAAATGGATGGCCGTCTTCCCGAACGGCAATGAGGGGTGGGCCGACTTCCGACGCACGGACTATCCTGCCCTCGAGGGCATGTACGACCCCGAGACAGATGTTGTGACCAACACTTCCGGCGACCCGCTGCTCGACCATCACCTCATCAAGCGAATCCTCTACCCCAATAGCGAGAGCCAGAACCAGTACTATCAGAACAACGCCGAACTGCAGGAAAAGAACCGGCAAAGCACTCGCCTCTGGTGGGACGTCGATGATACGATGGACGATTCCGGCAATCGGAAAGCCCACAACAACTTCAGATAACGGCAGACGCCACACGTCAGGTTCGTTGCTGCATGGCGATGCAGCAATTGCAACATCATGATAATTCAATTGCTGCATCGCCATGCAGCAACGAACTACACTCGCAACGTTTAGCAAAAAGACACGATAACTCCCGGCGAGGAACACTATAACTCCGAGCGAAAGAAACGATAACTCCCAGCGAGGAACCCGATAAGAATACCTTTTATAAAGTGAAAAGTTGAAAAGTTGAAAAAGCAAAGGCATCAATAACCAATAACCTATAACCTATAACCTATAACCAAATAATCATCATCATGACATTAAAACGACTAACCCTCTCGGCAGCATTGCTGCTGACGGCTGCAATGGGCTTCGCTCAGCAGCCTTTCAACGTTTGTTGCCACCCGCAAGACATCAAGAACTGGACGCCCGGCTCCAATCCCAACGATGCCTTCAACGTGGCCAAAGTACCCTTGCAGGCCCGATTCAAAGAGCCTACCCTCATGAAGGCCAACGAGAACCAGCACTACGAGGGACAGATTTGCAACTCCACCATCCTGTATCCCACCTGTTCGCTCTGCCCGTCGCAAGGCGAGCTGGGCAACTTCCTCGGCTATCAGCCCACGTACTGGCAGTACATGGACAAGCTGGTCTATTGGGCCGGCGCTGCCAGCGAGGGCATCATCAACATCCCGCCAGCTGGCTCGACGGATGCTGCCCACCAGAGCGGCGTGAAGTCGCTCGGCAACATCTTCTTCCCGCCTGCTGCCTTCGGCGGTACGCAGGTCTGGGTTCGCGAGATGCTGCAGACCGAAGGCGGCCACTACCCAATGGCCGTGAAGCTCTATGAGATGGCGAAGTACTATGGCTTCGACGGCTGGTTCATCAACGAGGAGACGGGCGGCGGCTCGCAGAGCGAATGGGAAGCCTTCTGCCGCGACTTCTACGCCGCTGCCATGGCCGACGACCCCAACACGCAGATGGAGATTCAGTGGTACAACGCATCACGCATGCCAAACGTCGGCATCCTGAAGACTCACCTCAACACCTCGCAGTTCCTCGAGTACGGAGCCGTGGGCGACTACCGCAGCTATGCCTCCCAGCTGGGCTGCACCGAGGCCGAGACGTTCTCCAAGATATATGCGGGCATCGAACTGGCGCAAGCGGGCCATCTGGGCTGGACGTCAGCGCTGAACAACGCGATGCCGACCAGCGGCCACGTGGGTTCGCTCGACCTCTTCTGCCCCGAAACGAAGATTTGGGAAGACCCCGCCAAGCGCGCCTTCAAGTCGGCGAGCGACTGCCACGGCGAGACGGCCTACCCCATCGGCAAGACGGTCTTCGACAACGAAGAGGACATGTGGGTCAATACACTGGGCGACCCGACGCAAACACCCGCAAGCGGCTTCCCGGGCGTCTCGAACCGTGTGCTCGAGCGTTCCGTCATCACCTCGATGCCATTCGTCAGCGACATGAGCGTCGGCAACGGCAAGCACCGTTTCGTAAAGGGCGAGAAGATGAGCACGACGGACTGGTACCACTCGGGCATGCAGAGCATCCTGCCGACGTGGCGCTGGTGGATAGAGCGCGCCTCGAATCTGTCCGTCTCCATCGATTGGGACGATGCCTGGAACGTCGGCTCGAGCTTCAAGATTGCAGGCTCGCTGACATCGGGCAACCACTTGGTGCGCCTCTACAAGACGCAGATTCCCGTGACCGATGGCGGCATCTTCCGCATCGTCTATAAGGCATCGCGCCGCCTCAACCTGCAGGCCATGCTCTCGACGGAAAGCTCCGTGGAACCCGACGTGACGCTTAGCGGCGAGACCACGACCGTGAACGGCTGGACCGTTTGCGACTTCGACCTCTCCTCCCTCAACGGCAAGACCATCTACATGCTGGCATTCAACGTGAAGGTGGCTGCCACATCGGCAAACTTCTGGATGAACATCGGCCAGGTGGCTGTGCTGCCCGTCGATTACGCGCCCACGGCTGTCGAGGTGAGCGAGCTCAGCACGACGAGCGTCCTCGGCGAGGAAAGCGGTGACATCCGCGTCACTTGGAAGTACGACTGGAATCAGGACTTCGACCACTTCGACATCTATACGCAAACCTCTGACGGGACGAAGACGCTCGTCGGACAGACCCGCGACGAGGGCTTCTACATCCCGCGCTTCGAACGCAACGGCTCGGACGCATCCGTCTCGGTGCTCGTCGTGCCCGTCATGAAGGACGGCGCCGAGCAGCCTGCCAGCGAACTGCAAGTCAGCTATCCCGCGCCATCGGCTCCGAAGGTGACGTATGCCGTCGCCCCCAAGAGCTATGTCCTGCCGGGTGAAGAGGTGACGGTGACGGCTAAGTGCACCGGTCACCCGACCAGTTACGAATGGACACTCCCCGAAGGCGTTGAGCTGGCATCGGGCGGACTGAACGACGAGGCCGTCACGGTCAAGTCGAGCGTGGAGGGCAAAATCAGCCTGACCGTAGCCGCCACGAACGAGGTGGGCACGACGGTCTATACCGCCGAGGCCTTCGACGTCTTTGCTGATGAGGCCGCACAGAACGCCGTGTACAATATCCTGAAGGACAAGACGGTAGTCAGCTTCAGCGGCTCGACGAACTCCACCGAGGTGCCCGGCAAGATAATCGACGGCGTGACCAATCCCTCGCAAACCTCCTCGAAGTGGTGCAACATCTCGCCCGACAACGAGGTGGTGTTCGACGCTGAGGGCGCTTACCGCATCTACGGCTTCGTCATCTACGACGGCAACGCAGGACCCGAATCGGGCGTCGACCAGATTGACCGCTACACCATCGAGCTCTCGCAGGACGGCGAGAACTGGCAGACCGTCGTCGATAACAACACCGAAGGCAACGAGAAGATTAACGTCAAGAGCGACTACATCGCACCCGTCAAGGCACGCTACGTCCGTCTGCGTCCCCACGTCAACGGCACGCTGCGCATCTGGGAATTCGAGGTTTACGGCAAGGAAGACAACAACCTGACGATGAGCATCGACCCGAAGGAGCTGACGCTTCCCGCCGGTACGAGCAGGCTCGTGACCGTCAGCTACGACCTCGGCGGCGACGCTCGCGAGGACCTCTTCGTCTGCACCGCAAAGTCCACGACGGGCAAGACCGTCATCGGCAAGATACTGGAAGACAAGAAGGCTCAGACCTTCACCATCCCCGTTTATGCCGGCTACGCCTTTGGCGAGGACAACGTCATCATCAACGTCAACAACGGCGGCTCCTATCAGGAACGCACGGTCAAGGTGACCATCGACTCCGATACGCAGCCTAACGTCCTTGCCGGACAGACCGCTACCGTTCGCCACTACCAGGCCGACTACTCGTACGAGGCAAGCTTCAACACCTACAACGTCGCCACTCTTACCGACGGCGACAAGCAGGCCGAAGGTCTCCTCGAGATAGAGGACTTCTCGACCCACAAGCGCGACCTCTGGGCCATCTTCGAGGCACCCACCGACAAGGGTTGGAACATCGCAAAGGTCAACATCTACCTGCCCGGCGGCAACTTCGGAGAGAACGATAACGGCAACCAGGGCACCGTCACCAAGACCATCGAGATTTGCGTGGGCAACGACCTCACCTCGATGCAGACCATTCAGACCTTCGACGAGCTGGACGGCGTCAGCGAGCTCTCCTACATCCTGCCCGAATACCGCAACACGAAGTACCTCGCCATCGTCTCCACCTTGGGCGCCTACTTCTATCCCTCGATGGCCGAGGTGGAAGCCTACGAGCAATACGAGGACGCCATCCCCGTCAACGCTTCCGTGGAGATAGCGAACTGGACGGACGACGTGCTGGCTGAGAGCAAGCCCGTAACCGACTTCACCGACGCCACGCTCGACAATCAGGGCTGGTGCCTCTTCACGCCTGAGGTTCGTGAGAACGGCGCCCTCAAAGTCGTGGACGGCAAGCTGACCACCGGCAGCGGGACGGAATATGCCATCAATCCCGCCGCCAAGAACGCCCTCGTGCTGGGGACCGCCAACTCGCCGCAGACGCTCGAGTTCACTACTCCCGCCTGCTGCGAAGAGCTTAGCTTCATCGTCATCTCGGCTGAAGGCGCCTCCACGCTCCGCGCAGCCGTCAACTACGACGACGGCACGTCCGAGCCCGAACAGCAGTTCTCGGTGGGCGACTGGTACAGCGGCAGCGCAGGACAGGGCGAAGCCATCTACGGCCTCGACCGCATCAAGCGCGGCAGCGGCAGCGGCTACAGCGCTGACCAGTTCGACGGACGCACCAACTTCCGCATATTCGAGTACGTCCTGCCCGCCACCAGCAACAAGCTGACCACCGGCATCACCTTCACCTCCACCGTATCGGGCAAGATACCGACCATCCTCGGCGTCGCAATGAAGGGTTACCTCAACCCCATCGCCCCCGATGGCATCGAGGCACCCGCAGCAGGCGCATTGAAGGAAATCGTCGGCATCTACTCCGTCAGCGGCCAGAAGCAGACGAAGCTCCAAAAGGGCATCAACGTCATCCGCTTCGCCGACGGCTCCGTGAAGAAGATTCTGAGGAAATAAGGAACGTTAGGGAAATAAGAAGGGGATAAAAAGAAAACCTTTCTTCTTAATTCTTAATTCTTAAAAGAAGCGGCCTGTCTTGACAGATGGGCCGCTTTCCGTCTTAACATAGCGTAAACTCGACGAAAAAGCACCGAACCATAGGTCGACGATAGTCAAGGGGCGACAGACCACAGACGGGGGTAAAACCCCCGGGGCAGGTTAGCCTAACAACAGTAATCCCTGAACCAAAGGTCGACGATAGTCAAGGGGCGACAGAATATGTAACTTGTTTAATAACAACTTGCTTATGTCTCTGTCGTCCTTTCAGGACTTTCTTTTTCACCGCATCATTACCGGGGGTTGCACCCCCGTCTGTGGTCTGTCGTCTCTTCGAGACTTAAGAGACCGCCTGCGCCTGACCGAACCGAAGGTCGACGGCCATAGGGAAAGTCAAGGGAAGAAGCGTCGCTTCCTACCGTTCATGTAGGCATCATGTAGGCATCATGTAGGCTCGCTATCACGTCGAAACCTTTACCAAAACTCATTTCAGGAGATATCGTGTAGGCATGTAGGCTTGTTATCAAGAAATCATGATTGTCTATGAATGACGTTTTGTTTATTTGCAATGCAAACAACTTTTTCTCAAGAAAACTTGCATGCAAACAAAAATAATTCGTATCTTTGCAGAACAAATAGTATAATGTTACCCATGAGTACAGAGGTAATGACAAAAAAGATTGCTGAGTACTTCAAGACGCAACCCGTCCTGAAGGCTTGGCTCTTCGGTTCCTACTCACGTGGTGAGGAAAGGCCCGACAGCGATGTGGACATCCTCGTGGCTTTAGACTATAGCCAGCCAATAGGCTTGCGCTTCTTCGGAATGTATGAGGACCTCAAGGCTTTGTTAGGCCGCAACGTGGATTTGGTGTCAGAACGAACACTTGCCCCATTTGCCAGAAACAGTGTCGATCAAGATAAGAAACTTGTCTATGAGAGAACCAATTAGAGACCGCGAACGGTTAGAACACATTAAAGCAGCCATCGACCGCATTCTTCGCTATACGTCAGGAAAGTCCTACGAAGACTTGGCGGCTGATGACATGATGTATTATGCAGTCGTGAAGAATATCGAGATAATTGGAGAGGCAGCTAATATGCTGACACAGCAGTTCCAACAACTTCACCCTGAAACACCTTGGAAAATGGTAAAGGGAATGAGGAACTATATTGTCCATGAATACTTCCAAGTGGATGACATCGTCGTTTGGGACGTTGTCAAGAATAATCTCCCTGAACTTCGTGAACAAGTAACCCGCTATCTCTCCGAGACAAATTGGGATGAATGGAAACAAACAAATGACCTATATGAAAAAGACAATCCTATCTAAGTGTTCACTGCATTGTGTTTTGCTGACACTCGCGTTTTGCCTGTTCCCTGTTTTGCCCGCCTGTGCACAAGAGGACATTGTGGACCGCCTCGACAAAGCGCTTGGCGTCACCCTGCCCAGCGAATACAAGAGCAAACTGAAAACCTTCGTTCAGTCGAGCCTGGTCTTTAAGGATAAAGATGCCTCTGAACTTACCGAGCAGTTCATCAAGGACGAGATGAAGAAAGATTGGGGCATCAGCAAGCAAAGCCAGTTGCTCTTTATATGGACGGCTTTAAATGAAAAGATTAATGGAGAATTCCTCTATGAAGGTTCGGATGGCAATGAGAACCGATTGGAGGAGTTTGCCTCCATTATGAATACCTATGACGATTGCGGCAAAAGATATGAAACTGCCTTTAGGGCACATACAAAGCAACGGTCCGAAGAGTATGAGCGACGGTCCGAAGAGGCAAAGCAACGGTCCGAAGAGTATGAGCGACGGTCCGAAGAGGCAGACAGACGGTCCGCAGAGGCAGACAGACGGTCCGCAGAGGCAGTTCAAACTTCGAATATGATAACATATTACGGATTATATCAGATTACATCGTATTATCAACTTCGAGGTGTTGCCCCTGAATCAGAGACAACAGAGCCGAATGAGTTTTGGAACCATGTTAAAGAGTATTGGGAACATGTTGCTAATAATTGCGAGAAATTCAACATTGACTATCGCTCCTTACTTCCTCTTGAAGTTCAAAAATTTTATGGCATTCAGCCTACGAGACAGAATAACCTTACATGCGAAAAGGCAATGAATCAAACCTTGAACTATACTATCAAGGAGTTGGCAAAGCTCTACAACCTCTATCAGCAGGCCCCTCAAGCCGAACGCGAAATAGAAAAAGAGAGTGCCAATTACATAATTGAAGACTGCAAGAAACGCAATATTGACTATCGCGCTATTCTGCTGAAGGAGCTGGGCGACAAGAAGAAGGCAGATGATTTGCTGAAACTCTTCGGGGTGGAGTAATCTTTTAACCATCAATCACGAAGAAAGGCCTGGGGCAATGCCTCAGTCCTTATCGTTTATGGGAATTATCCAGATTTAATACCTAATCTTCAAGTACTTCACGCCGTGGGTGGGGATGAAGTAGTTGACATCATCGGTTCCCTTTCCCTCCTGTCAATCATAACGATTGTGTTGGAGATTGCCTTCTATGTGTATTTCCATTGGATTCTTTAAAAAACTGTCTATACCCATCAAGATTTCGTAAGTCGGTTTAACTGTTGTAATATCAGTGAGGACACTTGAATGGCCGTGCTTAATAGATGTTATGAAGGATTGTATCTCGCTGTAGTAGCCTTGCGAATAGATTTGGTTGTTGGAGAGCGTTGGAGTGAAGTTGTTGCGGGCATAGAGGTATTCGACAGTTCTATTATGAGTGTGAATCTTCTCGTATGGGACGCCAAGGATGGTGGAAGGTTTTGGCTCGAAGGTCAATTTTTCCATCTGAGAGAGACGGTAGATGCCCTTCGATGTGCAGACTTTGAGGGATTCTTCAGCAGAAGTCCAGGTGTAGGCGGTGGAGAGTTCGAGAGTGCCGACGATGTGTGGATGACTGAGCATGAGGATATAGGACGCTGGGGCTACTTGTTGGCAGGTGATGATTTCTGGTTTGCCAAAGAGATAGGTGACAAGGTCGAGAGGATGGATGAAAAGGTCGAGCAGAGCGTTACCTTCTGGATAGTTGCCTGTGAGGAAATGGAGGTCATAACTGATAAGATGCTCTTTGCTCAGACGCTTTTGAAGGATCTGCACGGCAGGGGCATAGCGTTTCTGCAATCCAACCATTGCTATGGGGGAGCCATAAAGTCGCTGCTTGTCTATGAGGGCATCAAGTTCCTGTAGTGTCTGACAGGGTGGTTTCTCCATGAACAATGACTTACCGCTTTGGAGGACGCGCGATGCGATGGAGAAATGGGCGGCAGGAGAGGTAGAGACCAAAACACCTTTGACGGCATCATCGGCAAGGATGTCATCAAGCGAGGTTGTGGCTTTCACTTGTGGAAATTTCCGTTCTATCAGCAGGGCTTTCCTATCCGACGTGACGCAGATGTATTTCAGCGGTACGCCAAGGTAGTGGAGCACGGGATAAAGATTGGTGAGTGAGTGTTGGCTCATGCCGACGAAGGCATAAGAATATTGGTACGTTTGAGCGAGGAAGCGCTCGGTGCGGAGGCGTTTGTAGCGGTCTATCAATTGCTGTATCATAAATTCTTGAAATATTGGTGATAGGTTGTTCGCGGGTTTTCCGTCCACTGGTATGTGCCATAGAATTTCTCAATAAGGCGCTTGGGCAGAAGGCGCTCAAAGTTTCGCATGAGAATGATGTCATATTTGCGGTGGAAGTTAACCCAGCAGCCGTTGCAGTTCTTGGAATAATGGCACTGCGTCTGGCAGGATGTCACGCCGTTGAAAATCTCGTCGAGAGTATGGCTATGGATATTGCCAAGAGTGACGTCAAGATTTTGACAGAGCGGCACGTCACCGTTGCTATGGATGACAAGACTGCTCATAATGCTTTGGCAGCGTAAACGTAAATGCCCGTTGCGCCACAGGTCGTAGAGTGCTACAAAGTCAAAGTTCTCTTTCGTATCGTGGATGCTCTTGGGAATCTGACCGATAAAGTCCGAAGCAGTCAGCAATTCGCTCGTCGTGTCGAAGAAGGCCATCGTTCCATAGATGCCGATGCGCACGTCCACACCGTATTGTTTGGCAATGTCAATGACGAAGGCCATATCATCGAAGTTGTTCCAGGGCGACAGACAGAACATCAGCGACAGAGGCACCTCGTCCTTCAGTGCCTCCACTACCTGAATCACACGGTCGTAGCCGTCACGCCCTCGCATATGCTGGTAAGTCTCGCGACCACCGTCGAGAGAGACGTACAGGTGCCGGGGCTGATAGAGACGGACGGCATCTATGACACGACGGGGCGCGAGACAATTAGACAGTAGCGTGTAGTTTGGATGATGCTTGCGGAACCACGCCATGATTTCCGCAGCCTGTGGGTGCAGGATAAACTCGCCACCCTCTAGTCCTACGGTTGTCCGTTTGGTGATGCACTTGCTTTGCATAATTCGACGGATGTCAT